>NZ_JBEZJL010000008.1:0-194822 GCF_040651755.1 Actinomadura sp. NPDC048394
ATGCTGGTTCTGGTCGTTTACGCGCCGTCACCACCCCCCCCCCTGACCCCCCACGGGGTGCTCGTGGTCGGCCGCCCCGCGCCGCCGCCCGCCCACCCCCCCCCCCCACGTCGAGGTCAGGAGGCGGTCATCGTCGAGTAGACGATGAGGTTCTCGGTGTAGTGGCCGGCCTTCGGGTCGAAGGCGCCGCCGCAGGTCACCAGCCGCAGGGCCGGATGGTCCAGCGACTCCCCGAAGACCTTCTGGTGCGGGAACGCGTCCTTGTCGACGCGCTGCGTCCGGTCCACGGTGAACGTGGCGGTCGTCCCGTCCTTGCGGCCGATCTGGATCCTGTCCCCCGGCTTCAGCTCCTTCAGCCGGAAGAACACCGCGGCCTTCTTGTTCGCGTCGACGTGGCCGAGGATCACCGCCGGGCCGACCTCGCCCGGCGTCGGGCCCTCCTTGTACCAGCCCGCCAGGTTCGGCCTGCTCAGCGGCGGCTCCTGGATCCGCCCATCGGGCAGCAGCCCGATCTCGCCGACCGGCGCCGCCACCCCGATCCGCGCGATCGTGATCCTGACGGGCGCGGACGGGGCCAGCGCCGAGACGTTCGACGCGGCCGTGGTGCCGCGGGGCGTGCCGCTCGCCGCGGGCGCGGGCGCCGGCGAGGCCGGGGTCGCGGCGTGCCCGCCCCCGCCCCCGCAGGCGCTGATCAGCAGCCCGGCGAGCAGCGCCCCGGCCACCGCGCACCCGGCGCGGCCGAGCCCGGCGGGCACCGCGGCCCCCCGGTCCCGGCCGCCGCCGGCCGAGGCTCGCGACTCAGGCAACGTCCGACCGCTCCCGCGCCGTCCGCCGGGCCCGCAGCGCGACGGCGCCGAGCCCCGCGGCCGCGAGCGCGCCCCAGCCGATCGCCATCAGCGGCGCGCCGGAACCGGCCGTCCGGCCGTACATGCTGCCGTCACCGGTGTCGATCCGCCCGTTCGGGATCTTCGGCTTCGCCGGCTGCATGCCGCCGCCGGGCTTGCCCGGGTTCTTCGACGGGTGCGTGCTGTACTTGACGGACCCGTAGCCCTTGCAGACCACCGTCGCGACCGCCGGGTCGGGCAGGCTGCTCTTGAACGTGCCGGTCGCGGTCCAGGTCGCCTTGCCGGCCTTCGTCACGGGCAGCGGGCTGCGGGTGTAGCCGTTGCTGGTGATGGTGACCGTGCTCGGGCAGGTGACCGTGAACGTGGTGTGCCGTCCGGGCGCGACGACCCGGCTGGACAGCTTCACCTTGTCGAACCCGAACGTGAACGTCGGCTTCGGCTCGGTGGGCGGCGAGGTCGGCGGCTGCTGGCCGGTGACGTCCACCCAGTGGGGGACCTTCTCCCCGGTCTTCAGCACGCACTTCAGCAGCGTGCCGTCCGCGAGCTTGACCTGTTTGCCGATGTCGGCCTTCTTGCAGAACTGCCCGGCCTTCGGGCCGTCCTGCGCGGGCGCGGCGAGTGCGGGACCCGCCGTCCCGAGCACCAGGGACCCGGTGGCGACCGCCGCCGCGGCCAGCCGAGTTGCACGCATTTGCCTACTCCTCTGATCGGGGGGTCTCTCCATGCGCGCCGGGCTGGATTCGCACCTGGCCGATGGCGGGGGAAGCCGCGGGACCGCGCGGCTTGCAGGGCGGGTGCGCTCGTGAAGCGAGGCCCGGTGTGCCGGACGAGAACGATGGGCCTGGAGCTTAGCGGGATCAACCGTCGCACAACCGAAATGCAACGGAAAAACGAGCTGACTGGCCATTTCCGGAAATCTGTGGGAATGGTGTAAACCTCGTCCGCGCCTCGCGCGACTCCCTGAACAGAAACGATCTTTGGAGTCCCGTGCGACGCCGCCTGTGCGCCGGCTCCACCGTCACCGGAGGAGAGTGACCTCCGTCACATCGCTTTATGCAACCTGAGGCTGTCATTTCGTGACGTGCTGGGGGTTGTAACGATACGAGCAAGGAACAACGCGGGCCGTAGTCGCCGCCATGTGCGACAAAACGGATGAAGTGTGCCAGTTTGGGGCGCTGTCCCGGTACATGATCTTGGCCAGCTCCCTGGCCAGGTGACCGCCCGAGGAGAGCTCCCATGAAACGGCACCTGAGGGCGCCGGCCCGCGCGTGCGCGGCGGCCGCCGTCGCCGCCGCCGGCCTGACGGCCGTCGCGGGCCCCGCCCACGCCGACGACCCGCCCACCCCCAGCCTGGACAACTACTACATGCGGCCCGCCTGGAACCAGGCCGAGCTGCAGGATCGGGTCAAGCAGCTCGACGCCCAGCTCCCCAAGCTCGGTGTGCAGAACATCCTGGCCGAGGCCCCGCGCCAGGGGAGCACCGCCAACGGCAAGGCGTGCAACTCCAAGGCCATCGACGGCACGACGGGCCGCCAGCCCGACGTGACCTACAGCTTCTGCTGGGACACGGCCGACTCCGCCGCGTCCGGCAACTACGAGTGGACGCCGCAGGGCGTTACCACGGTCGCCGACGCCCAGGACGACAAGTACTGGGGCTCCGCCCAGCCGGTCGTCACCACCTGGTACCAGCAGCAGCACGGCACCACGGTCGGCGAGAAGTGCAAGTACAAGAAGGACGGCGCCTGGGTCGAGCAGAACTGCGTCAAGGGCGTCCGGATCTCGATCATCGATCCGAACACCGGCAAGTACGCCCACGTGCTGCTCGTGTACCCGTTCGTCAACGCGTCCGGCAACGCCAGCTACATGAGCCTGCGGACGACGCAGGACAGCGACCACGGCTCGCTGCACGCGGGCGGCATCGCCTGGTACGGCAATTACCTCTACGTGGCCGACACGGCGCGCGGGCTGCGCGTGTTCGACATGCGCTACATCTTCGACCTGAAGTCGGCCGGCGATAAGGCCGACCTCACCGACAAGTCGAAGATCGGCCGGCAGGACGGGAAGTTCTACTCGCACGGCTACCGCTACGTGATGCCGGAGGTCGCCGCGTACACCAACACGGTGCCGCGCACGGCCACGGGCAAGTACGAGTGCCGCAACGGCAGCTCCCCGAACACCTCGTTCGTCTCCCTCGACCGCAGCGGCAACGACCACCTGGTCACCGGCGAGTTCTGCGACGCGACCAAGAGCGACACCAACGGACGGGTCGCCACCTGGCCGCTGAACGGCGACAACGGGCAGCCGGACCTGAACGCCACCTGCGTCTCGAACCTGCCGGGGCACGCGGAGATCCCCTGCTGGCACGCCGACACCGCGTACGCCATGCCGGCGGACGGCATCCAGGGCGCGGCCCGCTACGACGGCAAATGGTTCATGAACCAGAGCCGCGGCGACACGTCGGCCGGGGTGCTGATTCAGGCGGCGCAACCGGACGGGAAGACGGGCCTGCTGCGCTCCCTCGCCCCGCCGCACTTCACGGCGATCGGCCCCGAGGACCTGTCGTACTGGCCGGGCTCCGACGCGGGCCGCAGCGGGCTGTGGACGCTCACCGAGCACTACGGCAAGCGCATGGTCTACGTGACCCCGAAGCCCTGACCCCCGAAGCCCTGACCCCCGAACCCTGACCCCGAAGCCCTGACCCGCGTCCGTTGACTCGTGGCCGTGTCGCCCTTAAGGGCCCCGTGCATAAGGGCGACACGCCACAGTCAACCGGCGTTGCGGGTGATGGTGGCCAGGGAGACCACGATGCCGAGCAGGTACAGGCCGACGGCGACCTTGAAGCCCGCCGTGTAGCCGTGGACGAGCGCGTCCGCCAGGGGCGTGCCCTTCACCGCGTGCTCGGTCGTCGTGACCGCGACGGTCGCCAGCCCCGCCAGGCCCAGCGCGCCGCCGATCTGCGAGCCGGCGGTGAGCAGCGCGGAGCCGATGCCGGCCTCGGAGCCGTCGATGCCGCGGACGCCGATCCCGGTCGCGACGACGACGGTGGCGCCCAAGCCCAGGCCGGTGACCAGCGACGCCGGCAACATCACCGTGTAGACGCCGGAGTGCGCCGTCAGGAAGCAGAACCAGGCGGTGCCCGCGGCGGCGAGCGCCAGGGCCAGCGACAGGGCGACCCTCTCCGAGGTGCGGGCGAGCAGCTGCGGGCCCACACCGCCGGCCGCGATGCCGAAGCCCACCGCGAGCGGCAGGTACATCAGGCCGGTCCGCAACGCGGAGTAGCCCAGCACCTGCTGCATGTAGAGGGTCAGGAAGTAGTACGTGGCGAAGCTGCCCGTCGACATCAGCAGCGTGACGACGTTCGCCCCGACCCGGCCGCGGTCGCCGACCACCTCGCGCGGGATCATCGGCGTGCGGCCGGTGCGCTGGAGGGCCGCGAAGGCGGCCAGCAGGACGGCCGAGGCGGCCAGGAAGCCGATGACCACGGCGTCGCTCCAGCCGTGCTCGCCGACCCGGTCCACCGCGTAGACCAGCGAGCCGGCGCCGAGGGTGGCGGTGACCGCCCCCGGGACGTCGATCCTCGTCCGCGCGGCGGGCCCGCCCTCGTCCAGGGCGCCGACGCCGAGCAGGACGCCGATGATCACCGGGACGTTCACCAGCAGCACCCAGCGCCAGCTCACGTAGGTCGTCAGCACGCCGCCGAGGACCAGGCCCATCACCGAGGCGAGGCCGGTCATCCCGCCGTACAGGCCGAGGGCCCTGGTGCGGTGCCTGCCTTCGGGGAAGGTGGCGACCAGCAGCGACAGCGCGCCGGGGGTGGCGATCGCCGCCCCGATCCCCTGGACGGCGCGGAAGCCGATCAGGGCGGCGCCGGTGGGCGCCAGCCCGCCGAGCAGCGAGGCCGCTCCGAACAGCACCAGGCCGATCCTGAAGACCCGCTTGCGGCCGTACAGGTCGCCGGCCCGCCCGGCGACGAGCATCAGCCCGCCGAACGTCAGCGAGTACGCGTTGATCACCCAGTTCAGGTTCGCCGGGGAGATCTTCAGCGCGTCCTGGATGCTCGGCAGCGCGACGATCATGATCGTGCCGTCGAGCACGACCAGGAACCGCGCGAAGGCGATGACCCACGTGGCGACGCCGAGCCGGCGCGGATCCGCGACCGCCGCGGGGACGTCCGTCGCGGGGACGTTCGTCGCGGGGACGTTCGCCGCGGGGACGTCCGTCGCGGCCGCTTCGTCCGGCGACATGCCGAGGGTGCCGCCCGCGGCGTCGGGCCGCGGAGCCCGGTCGTCCGCGTTACCGGTCATCGCTGCTCGTCGCGACGCGGCCGACCTCGGGGAGCCGGTCGTCGGCGGCCGAGACCGGTGCCATCCGCGTGACGGCGGCCGGCAAGGGCCCGACGGTGAACACGCGGGTGACCGAGCCGACGGTGACCCCGGCGAAGGACGCCACGGCCGGTACCCGGTCCGGAATCGGGATGACGTGGGTCCCCGGGTCGAGCCGGTCGTCGAACACGTACATCGACGCGCTCTTGGGTTCCGGGGGCACGAACGAGGTGCCCCACCAGGCCTCGACGGTGACCGGGGCGGGATCGGTGAGCGTGACGCGCAGCGAGCGCTGTTCGGCGTCGTAGGCGACCTCGCCGCCGTCGAGGGCGTCGCCCGAGGTGGCGGCCCGCACCTGGGCGGCGATGAGACCGCCGATGCCGGCGAGCCCCTGGACGAACGTCACGTCGGGGTTGCGTTCGAGGACGTCCTCGCGCAGCCGCTGCTTGGTCTCGGCGGGGACCATGCCGCCGAAGACCAGGACGTCGAGACCGGTGACGTCGTAGTCGTCCAGGACGTGGTCGAACTGGTTCGTGGCGTCCGCGGAGTAGCCCCCGGCCCGCAGGAGGTCGACGGCGGCGACGAGCACGCCGGGGCTGCGGCCGACGATGAGAACGCGGTCGGGCTTGCCGTTCGCTGGCATGTTCACGGTGAGGTCTCCCTGGTCGGCACCTCTATGAGTGTTGGTCATGCCAACATAGCGAGTGTTGGGGCTACCCACAACCGCTAGACTGGCCGCGTGCCCATGCCCCGCCACGAGAGCGGCCGCACCCCGGCCCGGCTCCAAGGACGCGCCACCTGGCTGGTCAGCCGCGCCTACCTCCGCTCGTCCGGGCTGCTCGGCGCCGGTTTCGAGTCCCACGGCGGCGGGCTGCGCAGCTACCACTACCGGCTCCTCGCCGCGCTGGAGGAGTGGGGACCGGCGAGCCAGGCCGACCTCGGCCGCAAGACCGGCATCGACCGCAGCGACGTCACCGCCGCCCTGACCAGGCTCGAATCGATCGACCTCGTCGAGCGCTCGGCCGACCCCGCCCACAAGCGCCGCAACATCGTCACCATCACCCCGGCGGGCGTCGAACGGCTCCTCGAACTCGACAAGGTCATCGACGGCATCCAGGAGGAGTTCCTCGCGCCCCTCACGCCCGCCCAGCGGCGCCAGTTCATCACCCTGCTGACGCGCCTCACCGACGCCCAGCCCTGACCCGCCGGGCCGAGGCGGCCACCTACCGGGCGCTATCGCGCGCCGTCAGGAGGTCGAGGACCCGGTGCCGGCGAGCGAGCCGAGAAAGCCCAGGTCGTCGTCGGTGAGCGAGAGCTCCAGGGCCGCGAGGTTCTCCTCCAGCCGCGCCACCCGCTTGGTGCCGGGGATCGGCACCACGGGCACGCCCAGCCGCCCGGCCTGGGCGTGCACCCAGGCCAGCGCCACCTGCGCCGGGGTGGCGCCCTTCGCGTCCGCCAGCGCCCGGACCGCATCGATGACCGCCCGGTTGGCGGCGGCGTGCTCGGCGACGGGGCCGAAGCGCGGGTTGCCGCGCCGGGCGTCCTCGGCACCGGAGTCGACGGTGCCGGTGAGGTAGCCGCGGCCCAGCGGTGAGTACGGCACAAGACCCACGCCGAGGTCGCGCATCGCGTCCAGGACGGTGACCTCGATCCCGCGGCTCCACAGCGAGTACTCGCTCTGCACCGCGGCGATCGGATGCACGGCGTGGGCGCGCCGCAGCAGGTCGCCGTCGACCGCGGACAGGCCGAGAAAGCGCACCTTCCCCTCGGCGACCAGCTCCGCCATGGCGCCGACGGTCTCCTCGATCTCGGCCGTCTGCGGAGGCCGGTGCAGGTAGTACAGGTCGATCACGTCGACGCCCAGCCGCAGCAGCGACGCCTCGCAGGCCCGCTTGACGTACCCGGCCTCGCCGCGGCGGACGGCGGTGCCCGCGCCGGCCGACCTGTCCACGCCGAACTTGGTGGCCAGCTGGACGCGGTCGCGCCGGCCCGAGATCGCGCGGCCCACCAGCACCTCGTTGTGGCCCGCCCCGTACACGTCCGCGGTGTCCAGGAACGTGACGCCGAGGTCGATCGCGCGGCGGATCGTCTCCGTCGCGGAGTCCCAGTCGGTGGGGCCGCGCCACTCGCTCATCCCCATGCAGCCCAGGCCCTGGGCGGACACGGCCAGGCCGCCGAGTTCCGCGCCCTCCCCGTGCCGCGCCGTCCCGTGCGCGCGGGCCCGGTAGATGCCGATCTTCCGGTCGAGGAGCCGCAGGTACTCCCGCTGGGTCGCCAGGGCTTCGGCGACGAACGCGCGGTGCCGCCGCAGCACGTCGAACCGCTCCGGCTCGCCCGCCCCCGAGCGGACGAGCTCGGCGTAGCGCCGCAGCTCGCGGATGGGCATGCCGGTCGCGCGCAGCTTGCGCAGCAGGGTCAGCCGGTCGATGTCGGCGCCGGTGTACCGGCGCCGTCCGTCCGGGCCCCGCTCGACGGGGCCGACCAGGCCCGCCTTCTCGTACCAGCGCATCGTGTCCGGCGGCAGCCCGCACTTGCCGGAGGCCTCACGGATGGACCAGGTCTTCACGTTTCCGACAGTAGGAGTTGGAGCGCGCTCCAACGCAAGCTCGCGGCAAGCGAACGCGTCGCGCCGCTGGACGGGCGCCGACGCGCCGGACGCCGCGCCTCCTGCGGTCGCTCAGGCCTCAGTCGCGTTGCGGGACGGCTTCGGCGGTGATGGCGACGAGGTCCGCCGCGCCGGTGGCCAGGGCTTCGGCGAAGTCGGTCTCCTCGTCGGCCAGCCACCGTTCGGTCGCCAGGCGCAGGACGGCGAGGCCGGCATCGGTGGCGAGCCGCGCCGTCCGCGGGTCGCAGCCGCGCCGCTCCAGGGCGGCGGTGAGGGCCTCGGACAGCGAGACGAGCTTGATCAGTTCGCGTTCCCGCAGGGGCGGGTTGGCGGCGATGACCGCCGCCCGCCTCTCCAGGAAGTCGCGGGGACGGAGCACCTCCGGGGCGGTGGCGAAGGCGGCCAGCAAGGTCGGCAGCGCGCCGGTGCCCGGGGGGACGTCGTCCATGGCGGTGAGGAACCGCTCCTGGAGGTCCCCGCCGCCGAAGAGCACTTCGCGCTTGTCGGCGAACCAGCGGTAGAAGGAGCGCTCGGTGAGGTTCGCGCGCCGGGCGATCTGCGCGACCGTCGTCCGGTCGTAGCCCTGCTCGTCGAACAGGTCGAGCGCCGCCCGTTCGAGGCGGCCCCGCGTGTCGCCCTCCCAGCGTGCCATGCCCGGAAGTATAGCGACAGCAGATGCTGTCATCACATGCTAGCGTGAAGTGATGACAGCATCTGCTGTCACTACTTGGGAGGTTCCATGCGCACCCTTCGGTTCCACGAGTACGGCGCGGCGCTCGACGTCCTTCGCCTCGACGACGCCGAACCGCCCGTGCCGGGCCCCGGCCAGGTCCGCGTCGCGGTCGAGGCGTGCGGGCTGAACCCGGCGGACTGGGCGCTGTGCGGCGGCCTGTTCGCCGGCGACCTGCCGCGCGGCGTCGGGCTCGACGTGTCCGGCACGGTCGACGCGGTCGGCGACGGCGTGACCGGCGTCGAGCCCGGCGACCCGGTGTTCGGCCCGGCGCCCTTCACCGGTCCGACGGCCGGCGCGTCCGAGCAGGCGGTCCTGGACGTGTGGTTCCCGCGCCCGCCGGGCCTGGACGCGGTCGGCGCAGCCGCGCTGCCGATGGCGGTCGAGACGGCCCGCCGCGGCCTGGACCAGCTCGGCGTCCGCGACGGCATGACCGTGCTGGTGAACGGCGCCGGGACGACCGTCGGGTACGCGGCGGTGCAGATGGCGGTCCGGGACGGCGCGCGGGTCATCGCCACCGCCGGTGAGACCTACGCCGGTGCGCTACGAGCGGCGGGCGCCGAGGTCACCGGTTACGGCGACGGCATGGCCGACCGCGTGGCGGCGCTGGCGGGCGGGCCGGTCGACCTCGCCCTCGACGCGGCACCGGTCAGCGGCGCGTTGCCGGAGGTCGTGCGCGCCGTCAAGGCGCCGGAGCACGTCCTGACGATCACCGACTTCGCCGCCGCCGCCGACCTGGGCGTGCGCACCGCCTTCGGCGACGCCCCCGGGGCCCTGCGCTACGACGTGCTCGGCGAGTACGCGCGACTGGCGACCGAAGACCGGTTCACGGTGCCGGTGGCGCGCACATTCCCGCTGGAGGACTGGCGTACGGCCGCGGAGTTGAGCCTGTCCGGACGGGCGCGCGGCAAGCTCGTCCTGGAGATCGGCGGGTCACGATAGGTGTCCGGTGGGACGGCGGGTAGATCCGGTGGCGGTGGTGTCACATTCGGGGGGCCGCCGTTCGTCTATCGGGTGAAGGCAGAGATGGCCCGAGCCGCACAGGAGGGGGCGCCGTGCCGGATGAGGACAGGAAACGGGCAGTGCACCAGGCCCTGGTCGACCGCGTGCTGCACGGGGACGGCCGGGCGTCCGCGGAGCTGCGGGCGCGCGCCTTCCGCAACGAGGGCCTCGCCCCGCCGCTGGACGCGCTGATCGGCAAGGTCGCGGACAGCCCGGCGCAGGTCACCGAGGCGGACCTCGCGGCGGCGAAGGCGTCCGGCTGCACCGAGGACCAGCTGTTCGAGCTGGTGGTGTGCGCGGCGGTCGGCCGGTCGTCGCGGATGTACGAGGCCGGGCTCGCGGCCCTGGCCGAGGCGACCGCCGAGGAGGGGCCGGATCATGCGCCTTGACGTCCTGAACCGCGGTTACCGTCCCGGGGCGAAGATGCTGTTCGCCGCCGTCCGGCTCTTCTCCGGCCGGCCGCTGCCGGACGCCGCGAAGCTGACCTTCTACCGGCCCGACTTCTACGGCGCGCTCGCCAAGGAGTTCACCCACGAGGCGATGCGCGGGCCGTCCGCGTGGTCGGTCGGCGACCGGGAGCTGATGGCGGCCTACGTGTCGAAGGTGAACGGGTCCGCGTTCTGCATCGGCGCGCACACCGCGACCGCGGCGCAGGCGTACGGGGACGCGCCGCGGGTCGCGGCGGTGCTGGCCGACGTGGAGGCGCCCCCGGTCGAGGAGCCGCTGCGGGCGACGCTGCGGATGCTCGGCAGGCTGACGCGGGACGGGGAGGTCGGCGCCGGCGACGTCCGGGAGGTGCTGGCCGCGGGCGCGACGCCCGAGCAGGTCAGGGACGCGCTGGCGGTGTGCGCCGCGTTCAACACCACGGGCCGGCTCGCCGACGCTTTCGGGTTCGAACTGCTCAGCCCCGAGGGCTATGCGGCGGGCGCGAAGTTCCTGCTCAAGCGCGGCTACCGGTAGGGCGGGCGGCGCGTCAGGACTCGGCGGCCAGGCGGATGCCCAGGCCGAGCAGGACGAGCCCGGAGACCTGCTCCATCCGGCGGCGGATCGACGCGCGCTGCAGCAGCACGCGGGCGCGTCCGGCCAGCCAGACCATCGGCAGGTACCAGATCATGTCGACCACGGCCCAGATCACCGAGAACAGGACGAGCGTCGCCAGGACCGGCGCGCCGTGCGGGACGAACTGCGGCAGGAACGACACCGCGAACACCCCCGCCTTCGGGTTCGCGAAGTTGGTGATCAGGCCCTGCCGGAACGCGCGCCCGTGCGAGACGGCCGCGGCCGGGGCGGGTTCCTCGTCCGCGCCGCCCTTGTGCCGGGCCTTCCACAGCGCGCGCGCCCCCATGTACACCAGGACCACCGCGCCCGTTATCCGCATCGCGTCGTAGGCGAGGCGCGAGGCCAGCAGCAGGGCCGACAGGCCGAACGCGGCGGCGAGTCCCCACAGCAGCACGCCGCATTCGTTGCCGAGCACGGTCGCCATGCCGTTGACCCGGCCGTTCATGACCGCGCGCCGCAAAATCACGGCGGTGCTGGGGCCGGGGACCATCGCGATCAGGAACGCCGCGCCGACGAATGCCACGAGCGAGGACATCATTCGCCAAGTATCCAGAGCCGCCCGTATCCCGACAATGCCTTTACGGGGGCGCGAGCCGGGTCAGGTCCCGGTGACGAGGGCGAGGCGGTCGACGAGCGCGTCGACGTACGCGGGGGTGAGGGGCCCGGCGCCGAACAAGACGCGGATGTACATCGGGGCCAGGATGTGGTCGAGGACGTCGAGGCCCTCGGGCGGGTGCTCGCCCCGGTCGCGGGCGCGGTCGAGCATGGCCTGGAGCTGCCGGGAGCGCTCGGCGAGGAACGCGTCGCGGGCTTGGATCCCGTCGGATCCCGCCGCGGACAGGGCGATGACCAGCCGAAGGACGGCCAGGCCGTCCGGGCCGGTGATGTCGCGGGCGACGTTGGCGGCGTAGGCGCGCAGGTCGCCGTCCAGGGTGCCGGTGTCCGGGATCGGTGACTGGGTGGTCAGCCAGGTGATCGCCACGTCCATGAGCAGCGCTTCGAGGGTGCCCCAGCGCCGGTAGACGCTGGTGTCGGCGACGCCCGCGCGGGCCGCCACCTCGGCGACGGTGAAGGTCCCGTACCCGCGTTCGGCGACGAGCCCGGTGACGGCCTCGTGCACCGCCGCGCGCACCCGGGCGCTGCGCCCACCCGGACGGCGCTGCCGCTTCTCCTCCATGACCGCGAGCTTAACGCAGCTCTCACTTGCGTTTGCAGCCCTTCCGGTTCTAGGGTCCGGTTAAACGCAGTCATCAGCTGCTTTAGACGCGTCGGCCGGACGCCCGCGGCGTGCCGAAAGGAACCGAGATGAACGACGTGATCGAGCGGATCGACCGGGCCCTCACCGCGACGGCCGCCGTCGTCGACGGGATCAACGCCGCGCGGCTCGCCGCGCCGTCCCCCTGCCCGGGCTGGGACGTGCGCGACGAGCTCGCCCACCTGGTCGGCGGCATGCGGATCTTCGCCGCCGAACTCACCGGGACCGCCGCCGGCGCCGACCACGACGCGGACTGGCTCGGCGACGACCCGCACGCCGCGTTCGCCCGCGCCGCGGACCTCGACCGCGCGGCCTGGCGGCGCCCGGACGCCCTCCAGGGCACCGTGCGCCTCGGGTTCGGCGAGGTCCCCGCGCCGATGGCCGCGCTGATCCACCTCACCGAGATCCTCGTCCACGGCGTGGACCTGGCCGTCGCCACCGGCCAGGACGCGCTCGCCGACGACCCCGCCTGCGACCACCTGCTCGCGGTCATGCGGGGCATGGACTTCGGCGCGTTCCGGCGTCCCGGCATGTTCGGCCCCGAACGTCCGGCCCCCGCCGGCGCCCCCGCGCACCGGCGGCTCCTGGCCTTCCTCGGCCGCGACCTCGCCCGCTGACGCCCCCTGTCCGCCGGCCGCCGGCTGCCGGCCGGTAGGGCTAGGCGAACTGGCCGGGCTGGTAGTCGCCGGCGGGCTGCCGCGTGATGACGTTGAGGCGGTTGTAGGTGTTGATGACGGCGATGAGCCCCACCAGCGCCGCGAGCTGCTCCTCGTCGAAGTGCTCGGCGGCGTTCGCCCAGGTCTCGTCGCTGACCCCGGACCCGTCGGCGAGGCGGGTGCCCTCCTCGGTCAGCTCCAGCGCGGCGCGCTCGGCGTCGGTGTAGACCGTGGCCTCGCGCCACGCCCCCACCAGGTTGATCCGCTGCTGGGTCTCCCCGGCGGCCGCGGCGTCCTTGGTGTGCATGTCGAGGCAGAAGCCGCAGCCGTTGATCTGGCTCGCGCGGATCCGCACCAGCTCCTGCGTCGCGGCCGGAAGGCTCGAGTCGGCGATGGCCTTGCCCGCGGAGTTGAAGTACTTCGCGACCTTCATGGCCAGGTCGCTCCCGTAGAAGTCGATCCGAGCGTCCATCGTGATCTCCTCATGGCGGTGTAGGTGCTGATACCTCCATGACGGAACCGATCCGCGAAATGTGACGCACCGCCCGCGCGCTTTCAGGGCACCGTCCGCGCGCCCCCGCGCCTGCGTCAAGGGAGTTGCGCGCC
Organism: Actinomadura sp. NPDC048394; assembly: GCF_040651755.1. Taxonomy (NCBI): domain Bacteria; kingdom Bacillati; phylum Actinomycetota; class Actinomycetes; order Streptosporangiales; family Thermomonosporaceae; genus Actinomadura; species Actinomadura sp. NPDC048394. The sequence goes on from NZ_JBEZJL010000008.1 coordinate 13,081, forward strand.
GAACGCCTGGAGCGCCTCGGTGACCGGCTGGAAGAACGTGACGCCGCCCGCCTGGCAGTCGCCCGACCCGCCCGACGTCAGTCCCAGCGCCGTGGTCCCGCTGAACAGCGGCCCGCCGCTGTCGCCCGGCTCCGCGCAGACGGTCGTCTGGATCATCCCGGTGACCGTCCCCTCGGGGAAGTTCACCGTGGCGCCGACCGCCGTGACCCGCCCGGTGTGCACGCCCGTCGTGCTGCCGCTGCGCGCTACCTGCTGGCCGACCACCGCGTCGGCGGCCTGCACGATCGGCTGCGCGGTGCCGTCGTGCAGGTCGACCGCGCTCTGCCCGGCGTCCGTGGCCTGGACGAGCGCGAAGTCGTTGCCCGGGAAGTCGCTCTGCACCGTCGTGCCGAGGGCCTGCGCGCCCTCCTGGTCGGCGGTCCAGTCCTTCACGATGTTCCCGCAGTGCCCGGCGGTGAGGAAGAACGGCTGCCCGCCGCGCTGCACGTTGAAGCCCAGCGAGCAGCGCGCGCCGCCCCCGAAGATCGCGTCGCCGCCGAGCGCGAGGGTGTGCAGCCGCCCGGGGACGCGCACCATCCGCACCGCCGTCCCCATGGTCGCCGCCTCGCGCTCGACCCCGGCCATCCGCGCGCCCTTCACCGAGTCGTCGACCCACATCACGACCTGCGACGTCGCCGGGTCGACGGCCCATCCGGTGCCGGGCGTGCCCGCCATCGACCGGCGCAGCGCGGCCGTCGTCCTGGCCAGGGCGCGCGGGCTCGTCCGCATCATCTTCGGGACGGCGCCCGCCGACCGCACCGTCGCCGCGTCCGCCGCGGTGGCGACCGTGACGACGGGCCGTCCGGCCGCGTCGAGGTAGCCGCCGGCCGTCCGGCCGCCGAGGCGTCCGGCGACCCGTGCCGCGAGCGCCGCCGCCCGCGGCTGCGCGCTCCGGGCCTGCGCGCCGCCGGCCCGGGTTCCGCGGGCCTGCGCGTCCCCGGCGAGCTTCGCCGCCTGCGGACCCTCCCCGGTGTGGACGGCGTACAGCGACCCGGCGACGAGCCCGGCCGCACCGGCGACCGCCACGCTCGCTCCGACCACGGTACGCAGACGACGTTCCCTCGCGGCGTTCCGGCGCCTCATGAGCCCTCCAGCTCCCGAGATGACGATCTACGGGAGGTGTTACGGCGCCGCGCCCGGCGGAGTTCAACGCCTTGGCGGCGCGCGCGCCGGGGTCCTGAGTCCGCAGGTCAGAGCCGTAATGATCTACTCACGATGAGTAGTCGTCCGGTCGCGCTGCGGGTAATGGAGGGGAGGAAACACGGGCCCGGACGGGCCCCGAACCCCTGGAGGAAGCATGAAGATCCCGAGTCCGCTGCGCTCGGCGGCGCTGGCCGCCGCCGGACTGGTCATGGCCGCCGGCCTGGCCGCGTTCGCCCCCGCCGCCTCGGCGAGCGCCGCGGAGACGACCGGGGCCGCGCAGGCGCATCCCCGCCCCTGCCCGTGGGGCACCCACTGGGACCCGTACTGGCACAGATGCGTCCGCGACCGCGGCCACCACCACGGTTACGGCCACCACCACGGCGACCACGGCGGCTACGGGAACCACGGCGACCACGGCGACCACGGCCACGGCGGCTACGGCGACCACGGTCACGGCGACCAAGGCCACGGCGGTCACGGCGACCACGGCCACCGCTGGTAGCCCGCACTGAAGCACCCGGCCGTCCCGCCGACACCACGGCGGGACGGCCGGACGCCTTCCCGGCCGGATCTCGCGTTCCCGCAAATGCGAGTCTCCAGAGCCGTTACCCCTTGTACTTGCCAGCCGAATGTTTGGCGAGAGCCGTAGCTGCGGAAGCATCGGAGGGAGCGGGCCGTGCCGTCGGCTCGCCTCATGGTGTTCCGGAGGAACGCATGGACAAGGGGATCTCCTCCCGGCCCCCGCAAGCGGCCACCCCGCCCCGTCCGGCCCCGGTGCCCGGCGTCCGCGAACCCGTCGCCCGCGAACCAGCGGGGACGCGGCTCCGGTTGTCCGGGGACCTGGAGCGTGCGGCGCTGCTGGCGGTCGCCGACCTGCGCGCGATGCCGCAGCGCACCGTCGAGGCGGGGTTCGCCTGCGGTCGGCTCGGCGAGCAGCGGCACGTCTACACCGGCCCGCTGCTGCTGGACGTCCTGCTCGCCGCCGGCCCCCGGTTCGATCCCGTCATCGGCAAGGACCGGGTGCGGTTCCTGATCGCGGTGACGGGGCGGGACGGGCACACCGCCGTCATGTCGTGGGGCGAGATCGACCCCCGCTACGGCGGCGCCGCCGCGCTGCTGGCCGCCCGCGTGGACGGCCGCGACATGGACTCCGACGGCCCGCAACTGGTCGTCCCCGGCGACGCGGCGGGCGGCCGGTACGTCTCCCGCATCGCCTCGATCTGGACCGGTCCCGCGACCGCTGCCGGAGCCGGCTAGCGCCGGGCCTTCGGCGCGGCGCGGGGGCGTCAGGCGAGGTCGCGGGCCAGGCGGGTCGCGCCGATCGCCAGGTACGCGCCGGTCAGCGCGGTGTACCCGAGCGCGGTGGGGCGCGGGAGGTCGCCGCGGGCGAGCCGGGCGGCGCCGTGCGCGGTGTCGAGCGCGTCGACCAGCAGCGCCAGCCGCTGCCAGCGGGACCGTTCGGCGCCCCGCGCGGTCAGGTACCCGAGCCCGAGCGCGATCGCCCGCGCCCCGAAGATGCGGGTCATGTAGCCGAGTTCCGGGGACGGGCGCACGCCGGACGCCCTGGCCATCGCGTGCGGCGCGACGATCGACGCGACGCCCAGCGCGATCCGGCCGGCGGCGAGGCCGCGCAGCGCGACCGCGAGCGCGCCGTCCTCGGCGGGTCCGGCGTCCTGCTCGTCGGTGGGCGTGCCGGTGCCGGCGGACACGGTACGGGTGCTTTCTTCACGAGTGTTCACGGCGCTTATGCTTCACCGCATGGCCGCACCGGCACTTCCACGAACGTGCGCTCCCGTGCGGCTGTGGGTCCGGCTCGGGCACGTCGTCTACGTCGGGCCCTCGCTCGGCCTCGGCCCGCACGCGACGGCGGTGGCCTGCCTGGGCGTCGGCCTCGACGCGCCGTTCACCGTCCGCGCGGACGGGCTGCCCGGCCGCACGGTCCGCAGCTTCCTGTTCCGCGCCCGGGTCCGGCACGAGGTCCTCGGCGGGACGGGCCGGATGCTGTTCTGCTTCTTCGACCCGACGTCCGCGCGGATGGCCCGCTGCCTCGGCGGCATGCGGAGCACGGCCGGCGGGTTCGGCAGCGACCACCACCGGGAGGCGGAGCTCATCGACCTCGCCGGCCGCGACGACGTGGACGTCGAGCGGCTGCTCGCGGCGGCGAGCATTCCCGTCGCGAAGGCCCGCGACCCGCGCATCGCCCGCGCCGCCGCCCGGATCCGCGACGATCCGGCGCGGCCGCAGCGCGCGGAGGCGGCCGCCCGCGAGGCGGGGCTGTCCCGGTCGCATTTCCTGCGGACGTTCTCCGACCAGACCGGCACGAGCTTCCGCCGGTACGTGCAGTGGGCGCGGATCCTGCGGGTCGCGGAGGCGTTCGCCGCCGGGCACGACTTCACGCGAGCCGCCGCCGACGCCGGGTTCGCGTCGCCGTCGCATCTCAGCGACACCTTCCGCGGCATGTTCGGGCTCACCCCCACGGCGCTCGCCGCGCTCGCCCCCGATCTGGTCCTCGACGAGCCCGGTCGCGTGGGGTGACCCGGGGGCGCGCGGGAGGCGCCGGCCGAGCCGGGTGTGACCTCGGTGTCCGCTATCTGCGATGATGGCCGGTCCTGCCGGTTACCGTCCGTGACCTGGCGCGCCGCCGGGCCGGACCGCGGCGCCGGGGCCGGACCGCGGCGCCGCGGGCGCCGCCGGACCGGCCGACGACAGAGGGAGGACGCACCACCGTGGACGTCGAACGGACCGCCCTGCCGGGGATCGGCCTGCAGCACGTCATGACGACCGAGCGGGGCCGGCAGCTCGGCATCATCTCGCACCGGTCCGGCCGCCGCGACCTCGTCGTCTACGACCGCGAGGACCCCGACAGCTGCGTCGCGACGGTCGCGCTGACCGCCGAGGAGGCCAGCGCGATCGCCGAGCTGCTCGGCACCGGCCGGATCGTCGAGCACCTCGCCGAGCTGCACCGGCAGGTCGAGGGCCTGGTCACCGAGCAGCTGCCGATCGCGCCCGGCTCGCCGTACGTCGGCCGCCCGCTCGGCGACACCCAGGCGCGCACCCGGACCAGCGCGTCGATCGTCGCGGTGGTCCGCGAGGGGCAGGTGGTCGCCAGCCCCCGGCCCGACTTCGTGTTCGCCGCCGGGGACGTGGTGGTGGTCGTCGGGACGGGCGAGGGCACGGCGGCCGTCGCCGCGATCCTCGCCGACGGCTGACCCCGCATGGAGTCGGCCGTCCAGCTCATCGAACTCGGCGCGATCATCCTGGCCCTCGGGCTGCTCGGCGCCGTGTCCGTCCGCTTCTCCATCTCCCCGATCCCGCTCTACCTCATCGCCGGCCTCGCGTTCGGGTCCGGCGGCGTCTACCCGCTGACGACCAGCGAGGACTTCGTGTCCATCGGCGCCGAGGTCGGCGTCATCCTGCTGCTGTTCACGCTCGGCCTGGAGTACACCGCCGACGAGCTGGTCGGCACGCTGAAGACGTCCGCGCCGGTCGGGCTCGCCGACCTGGCGCTGAACGCGCTGCCCGGCGTCGCGGCGGCGCTGCTGCTCGGCTGGGGGCCGGTCGCCGCGGTCGCGATGGGCGGCATCACCTACGTCACCTCGTCCGGCATCACCGCGAAGGTGATCGGCGACCTCGGCTGGCTCGGCAACCGGGAGACGCCCGCGCTGCTGTCGGTGCTGGTGTTCGAGGACCTCGCGATGGCCGCCTACCTGCCGATCCTCACCGCGCTGCTCGCGGGGGCGGGGCTGGTCGGCGGCGCCGTGGCGCTCGCCGTCGCCGCCGCGACGATCGCGGTGATCCTTTTCGTCGCGCTGCGGCACGGCGCGTGGGTGGAGCGGTTCGTGTCCTCGCCGAGCGAGGAGGTGCTGCTGCTGAAGGTGCTGGGGCTGACCCTGCTGGTCGCCGGGATCGCGCAGCAGCTGCAGGTGTCCGCGGCCGTTGGAGCGTTCCTGGTCGGGATCGCGCTGTCGGGGTCGCTGGCGCACACCGCCCACAAGCTGCTGTCGCCGCTGCGCGACCTGTTCGCCGCCGTGTTCTTCGTCTTCTTCGGCCTGCACACCGACCCGCACGACCTGCCCCCGGTGCTCGGCATCGCCGCGCTGCTGGCGGCCGTCGGCATCGCGACGAAGCTCGCCACCGGCTGGTTCGCCGCCCGCCGCGCCGGCGTCGCCGCCACCGGACGGCTCCGCGCCGGCGTCGCGCTCGTCCCGCGCGGCGAGTTCAACATCGTCATCGCCGGGCTCGCGGTCGGCGCGGGCACCAACGCCCGCCTCGGCCCGCTCGCCGCCGCGTACGTGCTGATCCTCGCGGTCGCCGGGCCCGTCCTCGCGCGCGGCGCCGAACCGCTGACCAGGGCCGTCCGCGCGCGCCGGAACGACCGCCGGGACGCGCGCCGCGAGCGGGCCCCGCAGACCGACGACGACGTGCCCGTCGCCCCCGCCCCGCGCCCCGACCCGTCCGAAACGGGGCGCTGAGCGTCACCCCGTCCCGGCCGCGATCGCGGCGAACTCGGCGATGCGGCGGCTCGGGTTCCCGGCGTGCCACACCAGCACCGCCCGCGACGGCGGCATGCCCGTGAACGGCACGAACGCCACGCCCGGATGGCTGAAGTGCCGCGCCACGGCGGTGCTCGTGACGAACACCCCCGCGCCCTGCGCGACGAGGCTCAGCATCTCCGGCTCGGTGCGGGCCTGACCGGCGCGCGGGATCGGCCGCCCGCCGGGCGTGCTCTCGGGCGGCCAGAACGTCCGCAGCCACTCCGCCGGGACGGACGGCGGCGGCGCGATCACCTTCAGGTCCGCGAGGTCCTCCAGGTCGATGGACGGCCGGTCCGCCAGCGGATCGGACGCGGCGACCGCCAGCAGCCGCGGGTACTCCGCTACGACCGGCCCGGCGTGCAGGTCCTCCTGCTCGACCGGCCACGGGCACACCAGCACGTCGATCTCGCCGCTGCGCAGCCGCGCGAACGGGTCCGTCCACGACGACTGCAGCGTCCGGACCTGGCAGTCGGGATGCCGCTCGCGGAACACGGCGATGGCGTCGTCCAGCGTGCTGAAGAACGGGCCGAGGAACCCGATCCGCAGCCCCCGCGCGACGTTGCGGGCGTCGGTGAGCGCGAGGACGAGCGCCTCGTAGGCGGGCGCGGCGCTTTCCAGCAGCCGCTCGCCGAGCGGGGTGAGCGCCACCCGCCGGCTGGAGCGCTCGAACAGCCGCCCGCCGATCCGCCGCTCCAGCGAGCGGAGCAGCTGGCTCACCCGCGGCTGCGAGATCCGCAGCCGCTCCGCGGTCCGGCCGAAATGCAGCTCGCCGGCCAGCGCCAGGAACACCTCGACCTCGGCCTGCTCCAGCCGCACCCGGTCCGGCCCGCCATCCCCGATTAGCCCCACTTATCAATCATGGCGAATGCCGTCCTTGATGCGGAAGATCCGCATCCCGGATCGTGGGGCGGGTGGAGAGGCAACGGCGGCTCGTCGTCGGGATCAGCGGCGCGACGGGCATCGCCTACGGGGTGCGCGCGCTGGAACTCGCGCGCAAGGCCGGGGTGGAGACGCACCTGGTGGTGACGCCCGCCGGGCAGCAGACCCGGGCGTACGAGACGGACCTGTCCGCCCGCGACCTCGCGGCGATGGCCGACGTGGCGTACCGCCCGGCGGACGTCGGCGCCGCCATCGCGTCCGGCTCGTTCCCGACCGGCGGGATGCTCGTCGCGCCGTGCTCGGTGCGGACGCTGTCCGCCATCGCGTACGCGAACAACGACAACCTGCTGACGCGCGCCGCCGACGTCACCCTCAAGGAGCGGCGCCGGCTGGTGCTGCTCGTCCGGGAGACGCCGCTGACGCTCGGCCACCTGCGCGCGATGACGGCCGCGACCGAGTCCGGCGCGGTCGTGATGCCGCCCGTCCCCGCCTTCTACCTGCGGCCCGCGAGCGTGGACGACCTCGTCGACCACACCGTCGGCCGCGCGCTCGACCTGTTCGGGATCGACGTCCCGGCCCTGCCCCGCTGGGGCGAACAGCCGACCTCCCGGTGAGAGGACCCACCTTGAAGCACCTGCGCAGCCTGCGCGAATACATCGACGAGCTGGACCGGATCGGCGACCTGCAGCGCATCGACGCCGAGGTCGACTGGAACCTGGAGGCCGGCGCGATCATCCGGCGCTGCTACGACCTGCGCGCGCCCGCGCCGCTGTTCACCAACCTCACCGGCTACCAGGGCACCGGGTTCGGGCTGCTCGGCGCGCCCGGCGCGCTGTCGGCGTCCGGCCACCCCCTCGCCCGGATCGCGCTGGCGCTCGGGCTGCCCGCCGAGGCGCCCGGGCAGGAGATCGTCGAGGCCCTCGTCGCGGCCCGGGACGCCGAGGGCGTCCCGCCGGTCGTCGTGGACCGCGCCGCCGCGCCCTGCAAGCAGAACGTCATGACCGGCGACGCGATCGACCTGTTCGCGTTCCCGACGCCGCTGATCCACGGCAACGACGGCGGCCGCTACATCCAGACCTACGGGATGAACATCGCCAAGACCCCGGACGGGTCGTGGACGAACTGGTCCGTCAACCGCATGATGATCGCCGGGAAGGACACCCTCGCCTGCCTCATCCCGCCGCCCCAGCATCTCGGCATCATCCGCGCGAAATGGACCGAGATCGGGAAGCCGATGCCGATCGCGCTCGCCATCGGCGTCGAGCCCGGGCTGCCGTTCGTCGGCGGGATGCCCATCCCCGAGGGCGCCGACGAGAGCCACTACCTGGGCGCGCTGTTCGGCGAGGGCATCGAGGTCGTCCCCGCCGAGACCGTGGACCTGCTCGTCCCCGCCACCGCCGAGATCGTGATCGAGGGCCACATCTCCATCGACGAGACCGTCATGGAGGGGCCGATGAACGAATTTCCCGGCTACAACGCGACCGAGTCGTCCCCGAAGGCGCTCTTCCGCGTCAGCGCGATCACCTACCGGGACGGCGCCCTCCAGGCCGTCGTCGCCGCGGGCCCGCCCGTCGAGGAGGACCACACCGTCATCGGCACGACCAGCGCCGCCGAGATCCTCTACCAGCTCCGCAAGGCCGGCCTGCCCGCCGCGTCAGCCTGGTACCCGTTCGAGGCGGCGGTGCACTGGCTCGTCGTGTCGATGCGCCAGGACTGGCACGCGACGCTCGGCATCTCCTCCGCCGACCTCATCGGCCGCATCGCCGACGTCATCTTCACCGGCAAGCCGTCGGTGAACGCCCCCAAGATCCTCGTGGTGGAGGACGACGTCGACATCACCGACCTGTCCGAGGTCGTCTGGGCGTTCGCGACCCGCTCCCACCCCGAGCGCGGCGAGTTCCACTTCCCGCACAAGCTGAGCATGCAGCTCGCCGTCTACCTCGACCGCGAGGAGGCGCACAGCTTCATGGCGGGCAAGGTCGTCTACAACTGCCTGCTCGCCGACCTGTTCCCCGAGGGCCGCCGCCCGGTGAAGGGCAGCTTCGAGAACGGCTGGCCCGCCGACATCCGCGCCCGCGTCCTCACCAACTGGCCGAAATACGGCTTCCCCGCTCCTCAGGGAGGCTGAGGGGGAGGCCGCGCGGGCGGGCCGCCGGCTTCGGGGGGAGCCGGGGTCCGCCGCGCGCGGGCACACCCACCGCGGGGCTCAGGGGCCTAGCGCGGGCCGCTCCTCTTCCGCCGTGTGCTCGGGGGCTCCGTGGTCGGGGCCCGCGCGGGTGGTGGTGCGGTCGGGGGCGGCGAGGTCGTGGACGAAGCGGCGGTTCAGCGCGACGCGGACGCGGCCGAGGCCGGAGCGCCGCTCCGGCGCCTGGACGCCCTTGGTGTCCGGACGCGCCAGCGACACGGCGGCGGGCGGGCGGTCGTCGGTGATCGCCGCGGTCTCCTCGGCCGGGAGGTGGCGTTCCACCTCGATGTACTCGCCGTTCGGGAGGCGCCGGATGACGCCGGTCTCCAGGCCGTGCCGGACGAGCCCGAGGTCGCGGCGCTGGAGGCCGAGGCAGATGCGGTACGCGACGGCGTAGGCGAGGACCGGGCCGAGGATGATCGCGCAGCGGAAGAACCAGGTCGTCCAGAACAGCGGGATGTCGAACCGGTCGGCGATGACGTCGTTGCCGCCCGCGGCCCAGAGCACCCCGTAGAAGACGACGCCGCCCATGCCGATGCCGGTGCGGGCCGGGACGTCGCGGGGCCGGTCGAGCAGGTGGTGGACGCGGCTGTCGCCCGTCACCCAGCGTTCGACGAACGGGTAGGCGGCGAGGCCGGTGAACAGCAGGCCCGGCACGCCGAGCGCCGGGACGAGCACGTTCATCGGGACGGTGTGGCCCCACGCGTTGATCTCCCAGGCCGGCATCATCCGCAGCGACCCCTCGAGCCAGCCCATGTACCAGTCGGGCTGCGAGCCGGAGCTGATCGCGCCGGGGTCGTACGGGCCGAACAGCCAGATGGGGTTGATCTGGAAGAACGTCGCGAGCAGCGCGGTGACCCCGAAGACCCACAGGAAGAACGCGGTGGTCTTGGCGATGAAGACGGGGAAGAACGGGTAGCCGCGGACGGTCGTGTTCGTGCTGCCCTTCCCTGGGAACTGGGTGTGCGTCTGCCGCCACGTCAGCACGACGGCGTGCAGCGGGATCAGCGCGAGCAGGATACCCGGGATCAGCAGGATGTGGACGATGTACAGCCGCGGGATGATGTCGGTGCCGGGGAACTCGCCGCCGAACACGAACATCACCAGGTACGAGCCGACGAGCGGGACGGAGGCGAGCACGCCCTCCAGGATCCGGATGCCGGTGCCGGACAGCAGGTCGTCCGGCAGCGAGTAGCCGAACAGGCCGTTCACCATCACCAGCATGAACAGCAGGATCCCGATCAGCCAGTTCAGCTCGCGGGGCTTGCGGAACGCGCCGGTGAAGAAGTTGCGCAGCAGGTGGACGGCGATGGCCGCCATGAAGACGTCGGTGGCCCAGTGGTGGATCTGCCGCATGAGCAGCCCGCCGCGCACGTCGAAGCTGATGTGCAGGGCGGAGGCGTACGCCTCGCTCATCCGCACGCCCTTCAGCGGCACGTACGACCCGTCGTAGACCGTCTCGTTCATGCTCGGGACGAAGAACAGGGTGAGGAACACCCCGGTCAGCACGATGATGAGGAACGAGTACATGGCGATCTCGCCGAGCAGGAAGCTCCAGTGGTCCGGGAACGCCTTGCGGAGCGCCTTGCGCGCGAACGCGGCGCCGCCGAACCGCTCGTCGACGGCGCGGCCGGGGGCGGCGAGGGCCTTCGGGGGGACGCGGTCGGCTGGGCTCGCGGGCACCGGGCACCACCTCACGCCTGCTGGTCCGGGACGTGCGCCTGCTCTGCTGTGCCTTCACTGTCGCACCGGACGGGCGGTCAGGCCAGGGGTCGCGCCGACTGTGGATAACCATCGAACCGACCGGCCGAACCTGGTCGTATCTCGACCTAGACTTTGCGCCCGGGCACGCCACGGGTCATGATTTGCCCCACACGAGTCCCATAAGTAAGTAATTACCCCGTGTGTACGGCGCGCAACGCAGGGGGACGAGCGGCGGGGAGGTTCCGTGTCGGACGACGGTTCGACCACGTTCGGGCGCCCGTGGGCGGATCTGCCCAGGGAACTGGCGGATCACATGAGGCCGCACCTCGACGAGGTGGCCGACGACATGATCCAGGAGATCCAGACCAAGGTCCGCGAGTACGACCGCCCCGGCGACGGCTCCTACTCGGGGACGCTGCGCCAGGCCGTCGAGCGCGTGCTGCACTACTTCGTCGACCGGGTGGCCGATCCCGGCCACGAGCCCGCCTCCGTCACCGACTTCTTCCGCGCCATCGGCCGCGGCGAGGCCGGCGAGGGCCGCAGCCTCGACGCGATGCAGTCCGCGATGCGCGTCGGCGGCATGGTCGCCTGGCGGCGGATCACCGAGGGCGCCGAGGCCCAGCAGGTCTCGCCCCGCACCCTGGGCGCCGTCGGGGAGGCCCTGATGCAGTTCCAGGACGAGCTGGCCAAGGCCGCCGCCGAAGGGTTCTCGCAGGCCAAGGCCGCCGTCGCGGGCGAGATGCAGCGCCGCCGCAAGCGCCTGCTCGACCTGCTGTTCGCCGACCCGCCCGCCGCGCAGGAGGCCATCGCCGACCTCGCCGCCGCCGCGCACTGGCCGCTGCCCCGCACCGTCGCCGCCGTCGCCCTCGGCCGTCCCGGGCAGGACACCCGGCAGCCCGCGTTCCCGCCGGACGTGCTCGCGGACCTGACCCGCCGCACCCCCAGCCTGATCATCCCCGACCCGGACGGCCCCGGCCGCGCGAAGCTCGTCGACCGCGCCCTGTCCGGCACCCTCGCCGTCGTCGGCCCGACCGTCCCGCTGATGGAGGCGGCCCGGTCGATCCAGTGGGCGCGCAAGACGCTGTGCCTCGTCCAGCGCGGCGTCATCGAGGCCCACGACGGCGTCATCCGCAGCGTCGAGCACATGTCGACGCTGATCCTGTTCCAGGACGAGGGGCTCATCACCTCCCTCGCCGACCTGCGCCTCGCGCCGCTGTCGCACCTGCGCGCCAGCCAGCAGGACCGGCTCGCCGAGACGCTGCTCGCGTGGCTGCAGTCGGGCCGCAACGCCAACGAGGTCGCGATGCGGCTGCACGTCCACCCGCAGACCGTCCGGTACCGGCTGCGGCAGCTGGAGGAGCTGTTCGGCGACCAGCTCCTCGACCCGGACCTGCGCTTCGACCTGGAGATCGTGCTGCGGGCCCGGGCGCTGCTCGCCGACAACGCGGGCGAGCGCATCATCCCGCAGGCCCGCGAGGCGGTCGGCGACAGCGCCGAGGTCGTCACCTTCCGCCGCACCTGACACGGCCCGGACGGCCGGACCGGGCGCCCCGACCGGCCGAACCCGACGCTGCGGCCGGACGCTCCGGGACGGCCGGACCCGACGCTGCGGCCGGACGCTCCGGGTCGGCCGGACCCGACGCTGCGGCTGGGCGCTCCGGGTCGGCCGAATCGCGCGTCGCGGCCGGTCCGGAACGCCGCGCGGCGGTCAGCCGAAGCGGACGCCGCCGCGGAGGCGTTCGGCGGTGGCGACGCGCTCGGCGAGGCGGGTCTGCGCGTCGCACAGCAGCCACAGCTCGCCCTCGTCCAGCGCGGTGATCTCCTCCAGGCAGCCGTTGAGCAGCTGGTAGTCCGACAATGGGGTGACCCGGGTGGCCCTCAGCCCCCGCTCCGAGCGTTCGCCGTGCCAGCCGGGCATGCAGGTGATCAGCGACATCGACGCGGACTCCTTGGTCGGCCTATGGTAGGTCTACCCTAGGCCGACCACCCCGGTCCCGCGCCGGGTTCGGCAGAATGCCTGCAAGGCTTCCCGGCAGGCAGCAGAGAAGGATCCGGTATGCCGCGTCCCCCCACCAAGGCCCAGGCGATCACCAGCGCGCTCGCCGCCCGCATCGTCGAGGGCGAGCTGGAACCCGGCGCCTGGCTGCCGTCCGAGCGCGACCTCGCCCGCGCGTTCGGCGCCGACCGCTCCACCGTCCGCCGCGCGCTGCGGATGCTCGCCGAGCAGGGCCTCGTCGAGGCCCGGCACGGCGCCGGCGTCCAGGTCCGGACGGCCGCGCCGGTGCGGCGCGCCGCGTCCGACATCACCCGGCAGGTCGGCGCCTGGCGCGGCTTCCACGTGTCCGCGCAGAAGGACGGCCGCCGCCCGTTCACCCGCACCACCGTCGCCGAGATCGAGGCGGGCGAACGGCTCGCCCGGCACCTGGACGTCCCGCCCGGCACGCGGGTGCTGGAACGGGCGCGCGTCCAGGGCGTCGAGGGCGAGCCGCCCGTGCAGACCGCCACCACCTGGGTGATCCTCGACATCGTCGACGAGATCCCGCGGCTGCGCGAGATCGACACCGGCCCCGGCGGGATCTACTCGCGGCTCGAGGAGGCCGGGCACCGCATCGCCTTCGAGGAGACCGTCACCTGCCGGCTGCCCCGCGCCGACGAGCAGGAGACGCTGCGGATCGGCCCCGAGCAGCCCGTCCTCACGCTGTGGCGGCGCGGCACCGACGAGAACGGCCGCGTCGTCGAGGTCACCCACCGCGTCGTGGTGGGCGACCGGCACGAGCTCGTGTACCGCTACGGCCCGGGAGCCTGAAGATGAGCGAAGAGCAGGAGCCCGCCGTCCGCCGCGTCGGCTCGCGGGTCGTCTACGAGAACCCGTGGATGCTCGTCCGCGAGGACGAGGTCGAGCGCCTCGACGGGTCGCGCGGCATCTACGGCATCATCGAGAAACCGGACTTCGCGCTGGTCATCCCGGTCGAGGGCGACGGTTTCCACATGGTGGAGGAGTTCCGGTACCCGATCGGGAAGCGCACCTGGTGCTTCCCGCAGGGCTCGCTGCCCGACCGGCAGAGCGCCGAGCCCGAGGAGCTCGCCCGCCTCGAACTCGCCCAGGAGACCGGCCTGCGCGCCGGGGCCCTCACCCACCTCGGCCACCTGAACTGCTCGCACGGGACGAGCGGCCAGGGCTTCGACGTCTTCCTCGCCACCGACCTGAAGGCGGGCGAGGCCGACCGCGAACCCGAGGAGCAGGACATGCGGCAGCGCCTGGTCCCGCGCGCCGAGTTCCTCGAGATGATCCGCGACGGCCGCGTCACCGACGACTCCACCGTCGCCGCCTACACCCTCCTCACCCTCCACGAACACCGCTGACCTGCGGCGAGCCGCGACGCCGACGGCTCGGCGCGGGGCCACCGCGGCGCGGCGCGGGTCGGCGCGGGTCAGCGCGGGGGGCCGGGCAAGGCGACGCGGATCCGGCAGCCCTCGTCCGTGTCGAGGACGGTGATGTCGCCGCCGTGCAGCTCCGTCGCCCAGTTCGCGATGGCGAGGCCCAGGCCCGTCCCGCCGCCCGGCGTCCCGGCCCGGCCGTTCGCCGCGCCGCGCGAGAACCGCTCGAACACCCGCGCGCGCTCCTCCGGCGGGATGCCCGGCCCCTCGTCGGCGACCTCGATGACCAGCCCGCCGGGCGCCGCGCCGGGCCGCGCCGTCACCGTCACCGGACGGCCCGCCGGGCCGTGCTTCGCCGCGTTGTCCAGCAGGTTCGCGACGACCTGGTGCAGCCGGTCGCGGTCGGCGGTCGCGCGCAGGCCCGGCGGCACGTCCGCCTCGAACCGCGCGTCCGGATGGCCCGCCGCCGCCTCCGCCGTCACGTCCCCGATGAACGCCGCCACGTCCAGCTCGTCCAGGTCGAGCGGCGCCGCGCCCGCCTCCACCCGCGACAGGTCCAGCAGCTGCGTGACGAGCCGGCCGAGCCGCTCGGTCTGGTCGAGCGCCGACTCCAGGACGTCCGGCGTCGCGGGCGTGACGCCGTCCGCGACGTTCTCCAGCACCGCCCGCAGCGCGCTGATCGGCGTCCGCAGCTCGTGCGAGACGTTCGCGACGAACTCGCGGCGCTGCCGGTCCACCTCCGCGAGGTCCGCCGCCATCCGGTTGAACGCCTGCGCCAGCTCGCCGACCTCGTCCCGCGACGTGGCCCGCACCCGGCGGCTGTAGTCGCCGCGCGCCATCGCCCGCGCCGCCGCCGTCATCTCCCGCAGCGGCGCCGTCATCCCGTGCGCGAGGAGCTGGATCACCACCAGCGAGATCAGCACCCCGACCGGCATCGTCTGCCGCGCCCGGAACCCCAGCGGGTACCCCCACAGGACGATGAGCACCGCGACGCACGCCGTCACCACCACGACGACGCCGAACTTCATCTTGATGGACCGGAGCGGGTCCAGCGGCCGCGGCCACCTCGTCCACAGCCTGTGGAAAACCCTCGCCTCCATCACTGCGCGGCCTCCAGGCTGTAGCCGACCCCGTGCACCGTGCGGATGAGGCCCTGCCCGAGCTTGCGGCGCAGCGCCTTCACGTGGCTGTCGACGACCCGCGTCCCGGACGCGTCCGCCCAGTCCCACACCTGCTCCAGCAGGACCGCGCGGGTCAGCACCGCGCCCCGGTTCCGGACCAGGCACGCGAGCAGGTCGAACTCCGTCGGCGTCAGGTGCACCTCGCGGCCGTCGCGGCGCACCCGCCGCGCCCGCGGATCCACCTCGACCGGCCCGGCCCGCATCGGCCCGTGCCCCGCCGCGTCCACCCCGGGCCGCTCCACGCGGCGCAGCACCGCCCGGATCCGCGCCACCAGCTCCCGCATGCTGAACGGCTTCGTCACGTAGTCGTCGGCGCCGACGCCGAGCCCGACCAGCAGGTCCGTCTCGTCGTCACGGGCCGTCAGCATCAGCACCGGCGTCGCGCGCTCCGCCTGCACGCGCCGGCACACCTCCAGGCCGTCGAAGCCGGGCAGCATCACGTCCAGCACGATGAGGTGCGGCCCGAACGCGCGGGCCCGCTCCACGGCGGACGGCCCGTCCGCCGCCGTGTCGACCGCGAACCCCTCCGCGGCCAGCCGGTCCGCCACCGCCCGCGCGATCGTCGGCTCGTCCTCCACCACCAGGATCCGCGTCTCGCTCACACGCGCACTCTAAGCACACCGCACGACCACCCCGTGCCCGACTTGTGCAGATCCTGTGTAGACGGGTCACCACTCGTGGACGGGGGCGTTGGTGCGCATGTTCTCGACGTAGCGGCGGGTCATGAGGCGGAGGGCCTCGTGGCGGGGGGCGGCGGTGGACTCCTCGATGGCGTCGACGGTGGCGATCTGCCAGGCGGCGCCGGTGCGGCCGGTGACGCAGCGGCGCTCGATGATGCCGAGGAGCCGGTCGCGGCGGGCCGGGTCGACGCCCCAGCGGTCGAGGCCCTCGTGGGCGAGGGGGAGCAGCTTGCGCAGGATGAGCTCGGCGGCCGGGACCTCGCCGACGCCGGGCCAGTAGAGGGTGGCGTCGATGCCGTCGCGGGCGGCGCGGTGCAGGTTCTCCTCGGCGGTGTTGAAGGACATCCGCGTCCAGACGGGACGGTCCTGCTCGGCGAGCATGCGGACGACGCCGTAGTAGAAAGCGCCGTTGGCGACGACGTCGGCGACGGACGGCCCGGCGGGCAGCACGCGGTTCTCGATGCGCAGGTGGGGGCGGCCCTTGACGACGGCGTAGATGGGCCGGTTCCAGCGGTAGATGGTGCCGTTGTGCAGGGTCAGCTCGCCGAGTTCGGGGATGCCGCCCTCGTCGAGGACGGCGAGCGGGTCCTCGTCGTCGCAGAGCGGGAGCAGTGATGGGAAGTAGCGGGTGTTCTCCTCGAACAGGTCGAAGACGGAGGTGATCCAGCGCTCGCCGAACCAGACGCGGGGCCGGACGCCCTGGGACTTCAGCTCGTCGGGGCGGGTGTCGGTGGCCTGCTCGAACAGGGTGATGCGGGTCTCGTGCCAGAGCCGGTGCCCGAACAGGAACGGGGAGTTCGCGGCCATCGCGACCTGCGCGCCCGCGACGGCCTGGGCGGCGTTCCAGTAGGCGCCGAACTGGTCGGGGCTCACCTGGAGGTGGAACTGGACGCTGGTGCAGGCGGCTTCGGGGAGGATCGTGTCGGTGTGCATGCGCAGCGGTTCGGGGCCGTCGATGGCGATGTGCATCTCCTCGCCGCGCGCGCGGAAGATCTGGTCGTTGAGCATCTTGTAGCGGGCGTTGGAGGAGAGGGTCTCCTCGCCGATGTCGCTGCGCCGTAAGGTCGGGAGCACGCCGATCATGACGAGCTCGCCGCCGACCTCGCCGGCCCGGTCCTCGGCGTGCTCGAGCTGGTCGCGGACCTCGGTCTCCAGGGCGCCGGTGCCCTCGCCGCCGAGCTCGCGCGGCGGAATGTTGATCTCCAGGTTGAACTGGCCGAGCTCGGTGGCCCAGGCCGGGTCGGCGATGGCCTTGAGCACGTCGGCGTTGCGCATCAGGGGGTCGCCGAGCTCGTCGATCAGGTTGAGCTCGATCTCCAGGCCGATGTGGGGCCGTTCGAAGTCGAACTGGGATTCGCCGAGCATGCGGGCCAGTACGTCCAGGCACCTGCGGACCTTGTCGCGGTAGCGCCGGCGGTCCTCGCCGCTGATGGTGACCGAAGCCACGTCCCTGCCCATGTGTCCGTCCCTGTGCTTCGGAGGAACCGTCATAAAACGGGATGTCCCGGCGGAGGGGGTGGAAAACCCGGCGGGTGATTTCGGGCCACGTTTAGTGACTGGCCGGTAACCTGTACCGGCGACCCGGTATCCCGTGACACTCTGTGATGCATGCGGATGCGCCCCCGGTCGATCAGGGCCCGGGACACCGTCGTCGCCGCGATCATCGCGGCCCTCGTCTGGGGCGTCACCGCCGCCGGCGTCGACTTCGCCGTCCGCACGATCGTCCGGGCCGACCTGCTGCAGCGCACCCAGGTCGACGCGCGGCGGGTCAGCGGCGGCGTCCGCGACGGCACGCTGCGCGGCCCGATCCCCGACGACAGCGGCGGCCGCGTGCTGGTGCAGGTCGTCGAGCCGGGCGGGCTCGTCCGGGAGGCCACCCCGGCCGCCGCGGGACGCCCGCCGGTCAGCCGGCTCTGGCCGTCCCCGGGGCTGCGGGTGCGCGACTTCACCGAGTGCCGCGGGAGCTGGCCGCACCGGCGCTGCCTGGTCGCGGAGGCGATCCGCGCCACCACCGCACCCGACTCCGTCGTGGTGTACGCGGCAGAGCCGATGCCGTCCTACCTGGTCAACGGGCTGCTGGAGGGGCTGCTCGCGGCCGGGGTGGCGGCCCTCGCCGGGCTCGCCGCCTGGATCACCTGGCGGGTCGTCGGCCGGACGCTCGGCCCCGTCGAGGCGATCCGCGCCCAGCTCGCCGAGATCAGCGCCACCGATCTGAGCCGGCGGGTCCCGGAGCCGCCCGGCGAGGACGAGATCGCGCAGCTCGCCCGCACCGCGAACGCGACCCTCGACCGGCTGGAGTCGGCGGTCGGGCGGCAGCGGCAGTTCGCCTCGGACGCCTCGCACGAGCTGCGCACCCCGATCGCCGGGCTGCGCGCCAACCTCGAGGACGCCTCGATGCACCCCGAGGACAAC
This sequence comes from Actinomadura sp. NPDC048394, assembly GCF_040651755.1. Lineage (NCBI taxonomy): Bacteria > Bacillati > Actinomycetota > Actinomycetes > Streptosporangiales > Thermomonosporaceae > Actinomadura > Actinomadura sp. NPDC048394. Next base: position 31,217 of record NZ_JBEZJL010000008.1, read on the forward strand.
GACCTGCCCGCCGTCGTCGAGCAGGCGCTGCACGACACCGACCGGCTGGAGTCGATCGTCACCGACCTGCTGCTGCTCGCCCGGATCGGGACGGGCGGGACGGTCGCGCAGGAGCCGATCGACCTGTCCGCGCTGGCCGGCGCGGAGATCGGCCGCCGCACCTTCCAGGTGAAGATCGAGAAGGAGCTCGCGCACGGCGTGACGGTGCGGGGCGTGCGGATGCAGCTCGTCCGGCTGCTGGGCAACCTGCTGGACAACGCCGAGCGGTACGCCGACCGCGTCATCGCGGTGGAGGCGGTCCGCGACGGCGAGCACGCGCTGCTCACCGTGACCGACGACGGCGTCGGCATCGCGCCCGCGGACCGCGAGCGCGTCTTCGAGCGGTTCACCCGCCTGGACACCGCGCGCAGCCGGGGCGCCGGGGGCACCGGCCTGGGCCTCGCCATCGCCCGGGAGATCGCGGAGGCGCACGGCGGCACGCTGCGCGTCGAGGACGACGCGCGCGGCGCCCGCTTCGCGCTCCGCCTCCCGCTGGCCCCGGAATGACCCCTGGACGGCGGAAAGGGCCGTCCACGGGGTGTGGAACGGCCCTTTCCGGTGGGCGCCCGTGCGGGGTGGGCGCCCAGGAGGATGGTTCTTTGCGCCAGGCGCCGCTCAGGCGCGGACGGCCTGGATCTCCAGCTGGAGGTTGACCTTGTCGCCCAGCAGGGCGCCCTCGCCCTTCAGGGGCACGTTGAACTCGATGCCCCAGTCCTTGCGGTTGATCGTGGTCTCGGCGGAGAACCCGGCGCGCGTGCCGCCCCACGGGTCCTCGGCGACGCCGTTGAACTCGACGGTCAGGGTGACCGGGCGGGTGACGCCCTTGATGGTCAGGTCGCCGTCCAGGTAGTACTCGCCGCCCTCGGCGCGCACGCCCTTGGTGTTGAAGGTCATGGTCGGGTGGTTCTCGACGTCCAGCACGTCCGCGGTGCGCACGTGGGCGTCGCGGTCGGCGTTGCGGGTGTCGAGGGAGGCCACGTTGATCTCGGCGGTGGCGGTGGAGCCGGCGAGGTCCTCGGCGATCTGCACGGAGCCGGAGAACTCGGTGAAGGACCCGCGCACCTTGGTCATCAGGTGCCGGATGGAGAAGGTGACCTCGGAGTGGGTGGGGTCGATGTTCCAGGTGCCGGCGGTCAGGCCCGGGGCGATGGTGTCGATGCTCATGGTGACTCCAGTGGCGCTAGTGCTTGAAAATTCAACGACTAACCCGAGGTTAGTTGAAGGCTCAAACACATGTCAACCGCCCCTTGTTCCCGCCCGGCGGCGGGCTCTTCGCCGGCCGCCGGCCAGGAGGCGGGCCTAGGACGCGGGCTAGGACCCGGGCTAGGACGCGGGCTAGGACGCGGCGGTCTCGGGACGGGCGCCGAGGAGCGGGTGCGCGCTGCCGTCCAGCAGGACGCGGGCGACCTGCGGCGGGTCGTCGGCCATGGGGACGTGGCCGCAGCCCTCCAGCCAGACGAACCGGGCGTGCGGGAGGCGGCGCTGCGCCCGGACGGCCTGGCTGCGCAGCAGCAGCCGGTCCTTGGTGCCCCACGCGATGGTGACCGGGACGTCCGCGCACGAGCCGGCGAACCGGGTGGCGCGGCCGGCGCGGAGCGTCGGCTCGAAGCCGGCGGCGTCGCGCATCGCGCGGGCGTCGCCGGTGAGGGCCTCCAGGTCCATGAGGTCGGGACGGCCGTAGATCATGCCGAACATGGCGGCGCGGCGGCGCGGGGAGCGGGCCAGCCGGGTCAGCACGGCGTCGGGGACGCGGGCGCCGAGCCGGGACGCGCGCAGCACCGAGGACGCGTAGCGCAGTTCGGCGGCGTTGAAGAAGCCCGCGGGCGACAGCACCGTCGCGGAGCTGACCAGGCCGCGGTCGGCGGCCTCGAGGGCGAACAGGCCGCCGAGCGAGTTGCCGGCGATGTGCGGGCGGTCCAGGCCGAGGTCGGCGAACGCCGCGGCGAGGACGTCGATGGCGGAGTCGAGCGTGTAGGGGGTGCCGTCGGGCAGCGGCGGGGACTCCCCGAAGCCGGGCAGGTCGACGGCGATGACGTCGCGTTCCGCGGCGAGCAGGTCCAGGACCGGGGACCAGCCCTGCCGGCGGTGGCCGATGCCGTGCAGCAGGACCAGCGGCGGGCCCTCGCCGCGGCGGTCGAAGACGATGTCCACGCGCCGAGGGTAAGCCCGAAGTTACTCGCCGGTCACTAGTGACGCTGGTCACGCGATGGCACAGGGGCCGCCGGGCCGGGGCGCCGCGGCGGGCGGCCGGGACCGTCAGGTCGGGGTGACCGCTGCGGGCGGTCAGGTCGGGGTGACCTCGGCGGGGCGGCGGTGCTCCAGGGCGTTGCGCAGCTGGGCGCGGCCCCGGTGGATGCGGGAGCGGACGGTGCCGAGCTTCACCCCGAGGGACGCGGCGATCTCCTCGTAGGTGAGGCCCTCGATGTCGCACAGCACGACGGCGGCGCGGTACTCGGGGGCGAGGCCGTCCAGGGCCTTCTGGATGTCGGCGTCGAGGTGGCGCTCGTCGTAGGACTGGGCGGGGCTCGGCTCGCGGCCCTGGAGCCGCTCGGCGGCGTCGTCGGCGAGCGCGTCGAAGCGGATGCGCTGCTTGCGGCGGGCGCGGTCGAGGAACAGGTTGGTGGTGATGCGGTGCAGCCAGCCCTCGAACGTGCCGGGGCTGTAGGACGACAGCGAGCGGAAGACCCGGATGAACACGTCCTGGGTCAGGTCCTCGGCGTCGTGCCGGTTGCCGGTAAGGCGGTACGCCAGCCGGAACACCCTTGTGGAGTGCTCGGTGACGATCTCCTCCCACGTTGGAGGAGTCCACGCCATCGTGCCTGCGCTCACCACGACCCCCGTCTGATACGAAATCGTTACGGCCAAGCATGCCGGTACCCAGATAAGACCGGTGTAAGAAGCCTCCGGCGTGGCCGGATCCGGCTGCCGGACGATCCGGCCCTTCACCTGGGGATCATCGTCCGGACACCCGCGGGCTCTACGGTCCCGCCTGTGACAGATCGCTCATTTCCTTACCGGACGCTCATCGCCGGCCTCGCCCTCGCGGCCGGTTCCGCCGCCGTGCTCGCCCCCGGGACGGCGCTCGCCGCGTCCCGGCCGTCCCCGGCGAGCGCGACGCTTCCGCGCATTCCGCTCGCGCGGTTCCAGAACGGGCTGCTGCCCGGCAGCATCGCCGACGACCACGGGATCGCGCTCGGCGGGATCGGCAGCGACCTGTTCCACGAGAAGGGCGCCCCGGCCGACGAGTTCTGGGCGATCACCGACCGCGGCCCGAACGGCACGGTCACCGTGGACGGCGAGGACCGCGTGACGTTCCCCGTCCCGTCGTTCGACCCGACGATCGTGAAGCTGCGGGTCCGCAAGGGCTCGATCAAGGTCACCCGGGCGCTGCCCATCACGAACGCGGTCGGCCGCCCGGTGACGGGCCTGCCGAACGTCGAGGGCCGCGAGTCGGCGCCGTACAGCTTCGACGGGAAGACGCGGCTCGCCTACAACGCCGACGGCATCGACTCCGAAGGGCTCGTCCGGACGAAGGACGGCGACTTCTGGGTGGCGGAGGAGTACGGCCCGTCGCTGCTGCACCTGGACGCCCGCGGACGGGTCGTCGAGCGGTACGTCCCGCAGGGGTGGACGGGGAAGCCCGGTTACCCGGTGAAGGCGGTGCTGCCTTCGATCCTGAACAAGCGGACCGAAAACCGTGGCTTCGAGGGGTTGACCGTATCTCCCGACGGTAAGTCTCTGTACGTCGCGGTGCAGAGCCCGCTGTCGAATCCGGACAAGAGCGCGTACAAGAAGTCGCGGATCGCGCGCGTGTTCCGGTTCGACCTCCGGAAGGGCGCCGTGTCCGGCGAGTACGCGTACCGGTTCGAGGACGTGTGCGCGTTCGACCCGGCCGACTGCGGCGACCAGAAGGAGATGAAGATCTCCGCGCTGACCGCCGTGAACGACCACGAGCTGCTGGTGGACGAGCGGACCGACAACGTCGCGAAGCTCTACCGGGTCGACCTGCGCAAGGCCACCGACATCCTCGGCATGCGCTGGGACGACGAGGCGACGACCCCGTCGCTGGAGCAGTCCGCGTCGGGCATCGCGCCGCTGCCGAAGACCCTGTCCGTGGACCTCGGCACGGTCCCGGGCGTCCCCGGCAAGATCGAGGGCGTAGCGCTCGCCGACAGCCGCACGCTGGCGGTGATCAACGACAACGACTTCGGGCTCGGCACGTTCGGCCCGGACGGCCGGCTGGTCGACAGCGGCGTCCCGACCAGGCTGACGTACGTCCCGCTGCCGCGCTGACCGAACGCGCTGAGCGGACGCCCTGACCGGACGCGCAGTACGGGCACGCGGTGCGGGCCGGCACCGTGTGACCGAACTCATTGGACTCGATGACAACAGGCATTGAGCCGATCACCGGTCGCCGAGGATGATCGGAGGCGTCCCCACCCACCCCGACATCCGAGGACGTGGCATGGCGCGCAGCTACAACCTGGCCGATCTGCTCGAAATCCTGGCGGCGGCGGGCCCCGACCGGCCCGCCCTCGTCGCCGGGGACGAGCGGCGCACGTACGCGCAGCTCAACGAGCGGGCGAGCCGGGTCGGCCACCATCTGGCCGCGGCGGGCGTCCAGGCCGGCGAGCACGTCGCGATCCTCGCCTACAACCGGGCGGAGTGGGTCGAGGCGATGATCGGCGCGTTCAAGATCCGCGCCGTGCCGATCCCGGTGAACTACCGGTACGTCGCCGCCGAGCTGCACCACGTGCTGTCCGACTCCGACTCCGTCGCGCTCATCGGGGAGCGGTCGCTGCTGGAGAAGGTCGAGGAGATCCGCGGCGACCTGCCGAAGCTGCGGCACGTCGTCGTCCTGGAGGACGGCTCATCCGCGGACATCCCGGACGCCGTCCGGTACGAGGACGCCCTCGCGGCGGCCGCGTCCGGCGACGGCTTCCCGGAGCGCTCCAGCGACGACCGCTACATCATGTACACCGGCGGCACCACCGGCTACCCCAAGGGCGTCGAGTGGCGCTGCGAGGACATCTTCTTCGGCGCGCTCGGCGGCGGGAACGTCCTCGGCGACCCCATCGCCACCCCGGAGGCGATCGCCGCGAACGCCGAGCAGCCGCCGATGGCCGTGCTCGACTGCGCGCCCGTCATGCACGGCGCCGGCCAGTGGGTCGCGTTCATGGGCCTGTTCAGCGGCGCGAAGGTCGTCCTCTACACCGACCACGCGTTCGACGCGGGCAAGGCGCTGACGCTGCTGGCCGAGGAGCAGGCGAACGTGCTGATGCTGGTCGGGGACGTGATGGCCCGCCCGGTCGCCAAGGCCGTCGCGACGGGCGCGTACGACACGTCCTCGCTGATGGCGATCGCGTCCGGCGGCGCGCCGCTGACCGAGGGCGCCAAGGCGGCCCTGCGGGAGCACCTGCCGAACATCATGTTCCTCGACAACTACGGCGCGTCCGAGACCGGCGCGTGCGGGCCGTCCGTGGACGCCAAGGAGGGCACGGCCCGGTTCATGATGAAGCCGGGCATCACCGTCCTGGACGACGACCTGAAGGTGGTCGCGCCCGGCCAGATCGGCAAGCTCGCGCGCAGCGGCAACATCCCGCTCGGCTACTACAACGACCCGGCGAAGACCGCGTCGACGTTCTTCACCGACGCCGACGGAACGCGCTGGTCGATCCCCGGCGACTTCGCGAGCCTGGAGGAGGACGGCACGATCACCCTGCTCGGCCGCGGCTCCCTCATGATCAACACCGGCGGCGAGAAGGTCTACCCGGAGGAGGTCGAGGTCGCGCTGAAGGACCACCCGGACGTGTACGACGCCGTCGTCGTGGGCCTGCCGGACGAGCGGTTCGGGCAGCGCGTCGCCGCCGTCGTCTCCCCGCGCCCCGGCGCGACGCTCACGCTCGACGAGCTGACCGAGCACTGCCGCGGCCGCCTCGCCGGCTACAAGCTGCCGCGCGAGCTGAAGGTGGTCGACGAGGTGCAGCGCACCGCGGTCGGGAAGTCCGACTACAAATGGGCCAGGTCCGTCTTCGCCTGATCCACTCCGCCGGACGGGGGCTCCGCCGGACGGGGGAAAGGCGTCCTCCGCAACCAGCGACGCGCCGGAAAGCGGTCAAGAAAGAATTGATGGCGGCGGGGCGTGCGGGGCCGATTCCGGGCGCATAACCTCCCCATGAACGGGGACCGGCCGCTACCGCTCGCGCGGCGGTACCGGCTGCTCTCCGTGGTCGGCCGCGGCGGCATGGGCACCGTCTGGCGCGCCTACGACGAGATGCTGGACCGCGACGTCGCGGTCAAGGAGATCCGCCTGCCCGGCCGCATCACCGAGGCCGAGCGCCGGGCGCTGTGCCGGCGGCTGCTCGCCGAGGCGCGGGCGACCGCCGCGCTCCGCCATCCCGGCGTCGCCGCCGTCCACGACGTCCTCGTCGAGGACGGCCGGCCGTGGATCGTGATGGAGTTCCTGCCGGCGTGCTCGCTGAACCGGCTGGTCGGCGAGGGCGGGCCGCTCGGCGTGCGGCGGACGGCGCGGATCGGCGCGGCGGTGCTGTCGGTGCTGCGCGCCGCGCACGACGCGGGCATCCTGCACCGCGACGTGAAGCCGAGCAACGTCCTGGTCTGCGACGACGGCCGGGTCCTGCTCACCGACTTCGGGCTCGCGCTGCACACCGACCGGGGCCGCGGTCCCGGCGGGCCGCTGCAGGCCGAGACGATGGCGGCGGGCATCGAGGGGTCGCCCGCCTACCTCGCGCCGGAGCGGGTGCACGGGCTGCCGAGCGTCGAGGCGTCCGACCTGTGGTCGCTCGGCGCGACCCTGTACACCGCCGTCGAGGGGTTCTCGCCGTTCCTGCGCTGCCACGCGCTCGCGTCGATGGTCGCGGTGCTGCTCGGCGACTACGCGCGGCCCGTCCGGGCGGGGGCGCTCACCCCGGTGATCGAGGGGCTGCTGCGGGAGCGTCCCGAGGACCGGCTGTCCGCCGAGACGGCCGCCCGGATGCTGCAGGAGGTCGCGGACGCCGAACCGGCGGGCGCGACGGCCGCCGTCCTGGTCCCGATGCCGAAACCGCGCGGGCCGAGGCCAGGGCCGTCCCGGCTCGGGGCGGCGGCGCGCGTCCGGCGGACGCTGCGGGTCCCGGTGCTGGTCGGGCGGCGGTTGCGGCCCGGCGCCGTGCTGAGCGTCGCGGTCCTCGCGGTGGTCGCGGCGGGCGTCGGCACGTGGACGGCGCGATGGAACTCCGTCGGCAAGAGCGACTCGGTGGCGCTGCGCCCTGCCGCGGGCGTCGAGGCGAAGATGGTGAAGTACACCGAGGAGGGCGCGTACTCGGTCCGCGTCCCGGCCGGATGGCAGAGCGAGCGGCGCGACGACGTCATGGAGTGGGAGGACCGGGCGTCCGGGCGGGGGCTGCGGATCTCCCCGGCCCCGGGCGGGCCGCTGGACGGGCTGCGCGCCGCCGAGCGGAGGGCCGTGGCGCGGCACCGGTATCCCGGGTACCACCGGCTGCGCCTGGAGGCCGCCCCTGACCTGGGCGAGGACGCCGCGGAATGGGAGTTCGCCTGGAACGGCGACGGCGACGGCGACGGCGGTCGCAGCGCCGGCGGGTCCGGCGGGGCCGGCGGGCATGGCGGGGAGCACGTGCTGTGCAGCCGCGCCGCCGGATACGAGTTCTGTTTCCACGCGCCCGAAGCGCACTGGACGCCGGGGCAGCGGCTCTACGACCGCGTCCTCAGGACGTTCAGGCCGCGGAAGGGCTAGAGGCCCTTCTGGAGGCGGAGCAGGAACTCGGCGTTCGACGAGGTGCCCTTCATCTTCTCCAGCAGCTGCTCGATGGACTGCTGCCGCTCCAGGCCCTGCAGGGCGCGGCGCAGCCGCCACGTGAGTGCGAGCTCCTCGGGCGACATCAGCAGCTCGTCGCGGCGGGTGCCGGACGCCTCGATGTCGACGGCGGGGAACACCCGGCGGTCGGCGAGGCCCCGGTCGAGCTTCAGCTCCATGTTGCCGGTGCCCTTGTACTCCTCGAAGAACACGTCGTCCATCCGGGAGCCGGTCTCCACCAGCGCGGTCGCGAGGATGGTCAGCGAACCGCCGTTCTCGATGTTGCGGGCGGCGCCGAAGAACTTCTTCGGCGGGTAGATCGCCGTGGTGGCGACACCGCCGGCGAGGATGCGGCTGCTGGACGGCGCCGCGAGGTTGTAGGCGCGGCCGAGCCGGGTGATCGAGTCGAGCAGCATCACCACGTCGTGGCCCTGCTCGACGAGCCGCTTGGCGCGCTCGACGGCCAGCTCGGCGAGCGAGGTGTGCTCCTGCGCGGGCCGGTCGAACGTCGAGTGGATCACCTCGCCGCGGACCGTCCGCTGCATGTCGGTGACCTCTTCGGGGCGCTCGTCGATGAGCACCACCATGAGGTGCACCTCGGGGTTGTTCTGGCTGATCGCGTTCGCGAGGGCCTGCAGCACCATCGTCTTGCCGACCTTCGGCGGCGACACGATCAGGCCGCGCTGCCCCTTGCCGATCGGCGCGACCAGGTCGATGACGCGGGTCGCGAGCGGGCCGGTGTCCAGGCGCAGCCGCTCGTCCGGGAACAGCGGGGTCAGCTTGGCGAACTCGGGGCGGCCGGCGGCCTGCTCGGGCGGCAGCCCGTTCACCGACTCGACGGTGGCGAGCGCGCCGAACTTCTCCCGGCCGCTCTTCGGCGGGCGGGCCGTGCCGGCGACGGCATCGCCGGGGCGCAGGTGGTACGTCTTGACCTGCGCGAGCGAGACGTGCACGTCGTCGTTGCCCGGCAGGTACCCGGACGTGCGGACGAACGCGTGCTTGTCCTGGACGGCGAGGATCCCGTGGAACGGGACCGCGGGCTGGTCGTCGGCGGCGGGCCGCCGCGCCTGCTGCTGGGCGCCCTTGCGTGCGCTGGGAACGGCGTGCGCCCTGCTCTCGGCGGGGCGGCGTTCCGAAGTGAGTGTGGGAGTGGACATACGGGTCCCTTCTCAGGGCGGCGCGGTGTGCGCCGCGCCCCCTGGAGTCGAATCCCGCGTACGGCGGCGGAGCCCGCGGCTCGTACGCGAGGAGAATGCGAGAAATGCAGCTCGGTTCACCGGGCTGACGTCGGCTCCCTTGTGCGACGGTCCGGGACGCTCGTCGGCGCGTCCGGACGGGGGATCACCGGGCTCTCAGATGGCCCGGGCGGGGAAGAAGTGCGCCTCAACCGCGGAGCGCGGGAAATCAAAGGCGCTGCCTTGACAGTACAGCACCGGAGGCCGTTCGCGCATTCCCCAAGGTCATCGGTGCGTCCTCGGATCCGGCCGCGTCCGGCCACGGCGGCGCTGCTGGTTGGTCGGCGCGGCCGGTCGGCCGGCGGGTCAGCTGGCGGGGCGGCGGGCCCGGGGCAGGGTGAGCGACGACAGGGGGCGCGTCTGGAGCAGCCAGAGGGCGCCGTCCCGGTCGAACCCGAACTCGATCTCCTGCGGGCCGCCGAACAGCGCCGCGGCGCGCGCGGCCAGCTTGACCAGCGCCCGCAGCTGCGGCCGGGTGAGGGGCTCCTCGTCCGGCGCCCCGCTGTCGCGTTCCACGCCCATGACCTTGCCGCGCCGGTTGAGCGCGTAGGTGGTGGCGGCCTGGCTGTCCCGGAGCGCGCGCGGGCCGCCCGGCGCGGCGGAGACGATCACCCGGTCGGTCCGGCTCTCCAGCGGGTCCGCGCCGAACAGCACACCGCCCGACACCAGGTCCAGCTGCGGCTGGACGAGGATCGCGGTGGTCGCGGGCCCGGTCGCGGACGCCACCACGCCCGTCACGGCCTTGAGGAACTCCGGCCACCCCTTGACGTCCAGGGCGGACACGTACCGGCCCTTAGCGCCCTCCTCGTGCGTGGACGAGGACCGCACCGCGAGAGCCCGGGCGCCGTTCCCGCTGAGGCGGGCCCATGCCTTCCGCAACTCGCCGGTGTTCCGGTAGCGCTCGCCCCTGGGGAAGCACTGCACGGGGATCACGAAGCCGGGCGGCACCGGCAGCCCGTTGCGCGCCGCGCGCGCCAGGTCGGACGCCTTGGCCCCGGCCATGTCGGGCGCGGCGGCCAGGGGGTCGTCCAGGTTGATCGTCCAGAAGGCGTGTGCACTCTGTTGCACCACGAGCTCCGTTTCGGGGTCGGATACCCCTCGTGAATTTATAATCCGCCGGGCGTTCCCGGAATTCCTCCCTCGCGAGGGCCGTCCCTAATCCCCCCGAAGGGAGTATCCGGGGGGGCGCGCGCGTCGTCCTTGGGGTGGAGGAAATCGCGCGGTGCCGGGTCCGTACGATGATGCCGCTGGTGGAGCGGTAGGGAGGGCCATGGGCGGCGGGTTGCGGTGCGAGGTCGCGGTCGGGGTGGGGACGATCACCATCGACCGGCCGGAGAAGCGGAACGCCATGTCGGCGGACATGTGGCGGGCCCTGCCCGGCGTCCTGGCCGGCCTGGAGGCCGATCCCGGCGTCCGCGTCGTGGTCCTCACCGGCGCGGGCGGGAACTTCTGCGCCGGCGCGGACATCGCCGAGCTGCCCGACATCCACCGCGACGACGACTCGCACCTGTCGACGGTCGCCGAGCGCGCCCTCGCCGCGTTCCCGAAGCCGACGCTCGCCGCGATCGAGGGGTTCTGCGTCGGCGGCGGCTGCCAGCTCGCCGCGGCGTGCGACCTGCGGTTCGCGGCGCCCGGCGCCCGGTTCGGGATCACCCCCGCCAAGCTCGGCATCGTGTACCCGGCGGCGGCGACGGCCCGGCTCGTCCGGCTCGTCGGCCCATCCGCCGCGAAGTACCTGCTGTACTCCGCCGATCTGGTCGACGCGGACCACGCGCTGCGGATCGGGCTGCTGAACGAGATCACCGCCGACCTCCCGGCGCGCGTCGCGGCATTCGCCGAGACCCTCGCGTCGCGCTCGCTGCTGACCCAGCAGGCGACCAAGGACATCGTGGACGCCATCGCCGCCGACGAGCCGGTGGACGAGAAGGTCCGCGGCTGGCTGGAGGAGGTCGCGGCGCGCGGCGAGGTCGCCGAGGGCATCGCCGCCTTCCTCGAACGCCGCCCACCCAACTTCACCTGGACTTCCCGGTAGGACGCGCGGTGGTGCGGGGGGCTAGGAGGCGTTAAGGAGGCGGGCGGCCGGGAGGCGGCGTAGGCGGGCGGAGGCGCGGGACGGGTCGTCCAGCAGCGCGGCGGTCTCCGGGAGGCGCAGCTCCGCCAGCGGCAGCACGCCGCACAGCAGCTCCTCGGGCGTCCGGACGACGAGCAGGGGCCCGACCTGCGCCGTCGCGCGGGCGGTGCCGCGCAGCGCGGTGAGCAGGGCCTCCGCCTCGGCGGGTGCGCCGGACGCGGCGCGCGCCGTGAGCAGCTCGAGGAAGTCGCGCTCCAGCCCGCGCGGGCTGCGGCCGGACAGGTAGTAGCGGTCGCCGTCCGCCAGCTCGCACCACAGCCCGTACCGTTCGAGGAACCGCTCGAACGGGCCGGCGAGCGCGGCGCGGGCCGCGGCGGGGACCGCGGTGAGGGACGCGGCGACGAGGTCGGCGGGCTCGGCGCCGAGCGACGCGGCGACGGCCTGGTCGAGCCGCGCGACGAGGTGCGCGCGGAGCGCGGCGACGTCCGCGGTGAGCCGTTCGAGGGCCGCCTTCTGGGTGTTCAGCCGCTCGTTGACCTCCGGCACCATCCGGTCGTTGATCTGCGCGACCAGGGAGCCGATCCGGTCGTCGGTCTCGCGCAGCGACTCCGCCAGCCGGTCCTGCCCGGCGGCGAGCGGCGCCAGCTCCGCGGTCCGCTCGGCGGTGAGCCGCTCCAGCCGCTCGCGCTGCGCGGAGCGGAAGTGCTCCAGCTCGTCGCGGGTGTCCTTGAGCGCGGTGAGCTGGGTGCGGATGTCGGCGATCTCGGGCGCGCCGGCCCGCCGCCGGCGGTCGAACGCCAGGTAGAGCTCACGGCCCGCGATCGCCAGGCAGAGCAGGACCAGGATCACCTTCATCGCGCCCTCCCAAGGGCCACTCGCCCGAGCAACCTATTTCACCGCACGGGGACCCCGGTAGTCCGCTCCGCCGGCGGTTCGGATCAGCGGTTCAGGTAGGCGAGGACGGCGAGGACGCGGCGGTTGGTGTCGTCGGTGACGGGCAGGTCGAGCTTGGCGAAGATGTTCGCGGTGTGCTTGGTGACGGCGCGCTCGGTCACCACCAGCTGCTCGGCGATCGCCGCGTTCGAGCGGCCCTGCGCCATCAGCTCCAGCACCTCGGTCTCGCGCGGGGTGAGCCGGCTCAGCGGGGTGTCGCGGGTGCCGCTGGCGACGAGCCGGGAGATCACCTCCGGGTCCATCGCGGTGCCGCCGGCGGCGACGCGGCGGACCGCGTCGACGAACTGGGCGGTGTCGAACACGCGGTCCTTCAGCAGGTAGCCGATGCCGCCGGTGCCGTCGGCGAGCAGCTCGCGGGCGTACAGCTGCTCGACGTACTGCGACAGCACCAGCACCGGCAGGCCCGGGATCCGGCGGCGCGCCTCCAGCGCGGCCTGCAGGCCCTCGTCGGTGAAGGACGGCGGCAGGCGCACGTCGACCACCGCCACGTCCGGGCGGTGGTCGACGAGCGCCTTCAGCAGGGAGGGCCCGTTGTCGACGGCGTCGGCGATCTCGAAGCCGTGCGTCTCCAGGAGGCTGACGAGGCCCTCTCTCAGGAGGGCGAGGTCTTCGGCGAGGACAACGCGCACGGCAGCTCCAGCGTGACGATGGTCGGGCCGCCCACCGGGGAGTTGAGGGCGAGCACGCCGTCGAATGTACCGATCCGCCGCTCGATCCCGCGCAGTCCGGTGCCGCCGTCCAGGGACGCGCCGCCGCGCCCGTCGTCGGTGACGGTGATCCGCAGCATGCCGCGCTCGTGGCGCATGTCGACCCAGACGCGGGACGCGCCGGAGTGCTTGGCCGCGTTGGTGAGGATCTCCGACACCGCGAAGTAGGCGGCGGACTCGACCGGCGGCTCGGGACGGGCCGGCAGGTCGGCGGCGACCTCGACGTGCAGCGGGTGGTCGAGCGCGAGCGCCTTCACCGCGTCGCCGATGCCGCGGTCGGCGAGCACCGGCGGGTGGATGCCGCGGACGAGGTCGCGCAGCTCGTGCAGCGCCTTCGCGGACGACTCGCGGGTCTGCGCGAGCAGGATCCGCGCCTTCTCCGGGTCCTTGTCGAGCAGGTGCTCGATGGCGCCGAGGCTCATGCCCATCGCGACGAGCCGGGCCTGCGCGCCGTCGTGCAGGTCGCGCTCGATGCGGCGCAGCTCGGCGGCGGACGCGTCCACCGCGTCGGACCGGGTCTCGGTGAGGTGCCGGACGCGCAGCGCCAGCCGGGACTTCTCCGTCGGGCCGAGGACGGCCTCGCCCCACCGGCCGTACACCCGCATCATCGTGGGGCCGAGCAGGTATCCGGCGGCGATGCACAGCGTCGCGACGACCGCCGTCGACACGACCCGGCCGGTGTCGCGGCCGTAGCCCTCGGTGACGTGGATGTAGGCGTACCAGTCGCTGCCGCCGTAGTGGCCGATCATCCCGCCGGCGAACGTCGCGACGGCGTACCCCCACAGCCCGTACAGGACGAGCAGGCCGGGCAGCGCGGCGGTGAACAGCGCGACGAACGGGTCGGCGGCCACCCACAGGTAGTCGCGCCAGGTGGCGGGGTCGCGGGCCAGCGCGACGAAGCGCCGCACCGAGCCCTTGAGGCCGGGTTCGGGCGCGGGCTCGGGGAGGTAGGGCCGCTCGATCCGGCGCCCCGTGCAGCGTTCGATCCGGTCGCGGTAGACGTCGAGCTGCTTGCGCAGCGCCATCGTCGCGGACGGGAACAGCAGGATCCCGACGAAGCCCGAGACCAGCGAGACGACCGTGATGAACCACAGGCCCACGAAGGTCGCCGGGATCCCCAGGAGCCACAGCCCGAGCCCGCGCCACGGCGCCCTGATCCACCGCTGCCAGGGGGTCTCGCTCACCGGCCGCTCGTTCACCGCGTGCTCGTTCACCGTGTTCCTCCGGTCGTCGCCTGCCGTCGTGCGTCCAGTCTCCGGCCGGCGCCCGTCCCGCACAGTGTGCCCGCAACCCGGGCGGGGGGTGTACCTGAATACACCCCCGGACGGTGTTCAGGGCCATGTCGGCGGGGGCGCGGCCCCTATTGGCTTCTTGGTGTCACCCCGCACCGACGACCCCCAGGGGACTCCCATGAGAAGGAACCTCGCCGCCGCGCTCGGCGGCTGGAGCGCGCGGCACCGGATGGCGGCCGTGCTCGGCTGGCTGCTGTTCGTCGTCCTGGCCTCGGTGCTGGGCGGCGCGGTGGGCCAGACCACGATGGCGGAGCACGAGCAGGGCGCCGGGCGCTCCGCGCACGCCGAGAAGATCATCGACGAGGCGGGCATCGACGACCCGGACTCGGAGACCGTGCTGGTCACCGGTCCGGCGGGCGCGCCGGAGACGCGGCGCGCGGTCGCGGCCGTCCGGGCGAACGTGCGGGCCACCGGGAAGGTCGCGGACCTGCGGCCGGACGCGGTCGCGCGGGACCGGCGGCACGTGATCGTCCAGTTCACGCTCAAGGAGGCGCCGGACGGCGCGCCCGACCCGCTGCCCGCGATCGAGGACGCGGTGGCGAAGGCGCAGCGCGACAACCCCTCGGTGAAGATCGGGGAGTTCGGCGGCGCGACGGCGGATGCCTGGTTCGACAACGCGCTCGGCAAGGACTTCAAGCGCGCCGAGATGACCGCGGTGCCGCTGGCGATCGGGATCCTGCTCGTCGCGTTCGGCGCGCTGCTCGCGGCCGTCCTGCCGGTGGTGCTGGCGTTCACCGCCTACCTCGCGGCGGGCGGGCTGCTGGCCGTCGCGAGCCACGCGGTGCACGTGGACGACACGACGAACTCGGTGATGCTGCTGATGGGCCTCGCCGTCGGCGTCGACTACTGCCTGTTCTACCTGCAGCGCGAGCGCGAGGAGCGGCGGCGCGGCCGGGACCGGGAGACGGCGCTGGCGATCGCGGCGGCGACCTCGGGACGGTCCGTGCTGGTCTCCGGCGTCACCGTCATGGTCGCGATGTCCGGGATGTTCCTGTCCGGGCTGCTGCTGTTCAAGGGGTTCGCGGTCGCGACGATCCTCGTCGTGTGCATCGCGATGCTCGGCTCGGTGACCGTGCTGCCCGCGCTGCTGTCGCTGCTCGGCGACAAGGTGGAGTTCGGGCGGATCCGGCTGCCGCGCCGGCGCGGAGCGGGCCGCGGTGAGCGCGCCGGTCGTCGCGGTGAGCGCGCCGGGGTCGTGGGGACGCTGCTCAAGCCCGTCCTGGCCCGTCCCGGGATCGCGGCGGTGCTGTCGGCGGGGCTGCTGCTGGCGCTCGCGGCGCCCGCCCTCGGCATGAAGACCGCGAAGCTCGGCATCGACCAGCAGATCCCGCCCGGGGAGAGGATCGCGCAGACCTACACCGAGCTGAACAGGGCGTTCCCCGGCAACCCGGCGCCCGCGAACGTCGTCGTGAAGGCCCGCGACATCGACGCCCCGCAGGTCAAGGCGGCGATCGGGGAGCTGAAGCGGCGGGCCCTCGCGTCCGGCGAGATGAACGCGCCGATCGAGGTGACCGTGCACCGGAAGGCGAACGTCGCCGAGATCGAGGTGCCGCTCGCCGGCTCCGGCTCGGACGCGACGTCCAAGCACGCGCTGGAGACGCTGCGGAGCACGATCGTCCCGCAGACCGTCGGACGGGTCGCGGACGCGCCGGTGAGCGGGCAGCTCGCCTGGTCCACCGACTACAACGCCCAGCTCAAGCACGCGATCGCGCCGGTGTTCCTGTTCGTCATGAGCGTCACGTTCCTGCTCATGCTGGTGTTCTTCCGGTCCGTCGTCATCGCGCTGACCGCGATCGCGCTGAACCTGCTGTCGGTCGGCGCCGCGTACGGGGTGATGGTCGCGGTGTTCCAGCACGGCTGGGGCGACTCGCTGGTCGGGACGCGGGGCGCGGGCGCGCTGGAGTCGTGGATCCCGCTGTTCGTGTTCGTGGTGCTGTTCGGGCTGTCGATGGACTACCACGTGTTCGTGGTGTCGCGGATCCGCGAGGCGCGGGACCGCGGCCTCGACACCGCGCGGGCGGTCGGCGAGGGCGTCCGCGCCACCGCCGGGGTCGTGACCAGCGCCGCCGTCATCATGATCGCCACGTTCGCGATCTTCGGGACGCTGTCCATGCAGGACTTCAAGCAGCTCGGCGTGGGGCTCGCGGTGGCGGTGCTGATCGACGCGACCGTGGTCCGGATCGTGCTGCTGCCCGCCGCGATGGCGCTGCTCGGCCGCGCGAACTGGTACCTGCCGCGCTGGCTGGGCTGGCTGCCGCGGGTGTCGCACGGCGAGGCCGTGCCGGCCCCGGCCGCGGCGCCGCCGCCCGTCCCCGTCCCGTAGCGGTCCGCCGCCGCCCGGCCTCTAGCCGGGCGGCGGCTGCTCGTACGGCGCCTGCTGGTACTGCTGCTGCTCGTACTGCTGCTGATACTGCTGCTGCGGCATGGCCGGGGGCGGGGGCGGTAGCGCCGGGGGCGGTGGCGGCAGGGCGGGCTGCGCCGGTCGCTCGACGGCCCGGCCCGCCCTGCGCTCCCGGTAGGCGTCCTTGACGCGGCCGCCGAGCCGCTTGCCCGCGTCCTGCACCTGCTGCGCCCGCTCGCTCGCCGCGGCCTCGCGCAGCTTCCCGGCGGACGCCCGCCCGAGCTCCCGCAGCCGCTCGGCCTGCTCCGACTCGACCGCCTGCCGCACGCGGTCGTGCTGGGCGAGCCGCGCGGCGTTGTCGCGGGCCGCCTGCCCGACCACCTGGCCCGCGGCCTGCGCGCCGTCCCACGCGACGACGGCGCCCTGCCGGGCCGCCGCCGCGGCGCGCTGGTAGCCGCCCGCCCGCACCACCACCGTGCCGCCGACCAGGTCGGCGAGCGTGCGGCGCCGCCGTCCGACGAGGGCGGGCAGGCTGTTGGCCAGGAAGACCGCGATCGCGAGCAGCCACAGCAGGACGGCGAAGAAGAACAGGCCCTCCAGCAGGAGCACCCAGGCGAGCGCGTACAGGCCGCTGCCCGACGCGGTCGTGACGAGCGCCCGGCGCGCGGCGCGCGCCTTGCCCGGCTTGGCCGGGACGGCGCTGTGCCCGACGCGCAGGTCCATCGCGGCCTTGCCGACCGTCCGCCCGAGCCACGCCGTCCCGGTGAACTGCAGGAGCAGCTCGGCCAGGACGAGCAGCAGCAGGCCCTGCTCGACGATGGCGACGAACGAGCCCCACACGCCCGCGCCGAGCTCGCCGGCGGCCTTCTGCACGCTCCCGCCCGACAGCAGGAGCTCGATGCCGGCCGACCACGCCTTGTGGGGCAGGTCCTCGGCGACGTAGGACTGCAGCCGCCCCCACGTCATGGCGGCGAGCAGCAGCGCCACGACCAGCAGGATCCCGGAGTCGATCGACCAGGCCAGCAGGCGGCGGGCGCGCGGCGCGGCCTCGCTCGCCGCCTCGCCCGGCTCGTACTGCGGCGGGGGCGGTGGCGGGCCGCCGTAGGGCGCGGGGAACGGGGAGGGCGGAGGGCCGTACACGGGGGAACCCCTCTGGCTCGACGTTGATCATCGCGATCCTAAGGACCCGCGGTCCCGCGCCGCCATCGAATGACCGTCTCTTGCCAGGCGCCCGCCGGGCGTCCCGACAGAAGATGTAGTGAGCCTAAAAATAGTATTGACCTCTAAGTAGGACGACTCTAGAGTTGTGCTGGTTCTACTCACTTGGAGGTGTCCATGACCGCGCCCTCTCGCGCACCCGCCCCGGCGTCCGCCGCGGCCTCCGCCGGCGCGCCCGCCGACCCGTCCGGCGCCCCGGAACGGCTCGACCCGGCGCTGCTGAAGACGTCGTTCGTGCTGGTGCTCGGGCCGATCCTCGCCCTGCTCGACACGACGATCGTGGGCGTCGGCCTGGACGCGGTCGCCCGCGACTTCGGCGCCCCCGTCACGACCCTGCAGTGGGTGTCCGCCGGGTACCTGCTGGCGATCTCGATGGT
Source organism: Actinomadura sp. NPDC048394 (assembly GCF_040651755.1). Taxonomy (NCBI): domain Bacteria; kingdom Bacillati; phylum Actinomycetota; class Actinomycetes; order Streptosporangiales; family Thermomonosporaceae; genus Actinomadura; species Actinomadura sp. NPDC048394. The sequence continues at coordinate 49,264 of NZ_JBEZJL010000008.1, forward strand.
GATGCCGCTGGCCGGCTGGGCGAGCGACCGGTTCGGCGCCCGGACGATGTGGATGGCGTCCGTCGCGCTGTTCACCGCCGGGTCCGCGCTGTGCGGGCTCGCCTGGTCGGCCGGGAGCCTCATCGCGTTCCGGGTGCTGCAGGGGATCGGCGGCGGGCTGATCCAGCCGATCGGCCAGTCGATCGTCGTGCGGGCCGCCGGACCGAAACGGCTCGGCCGCGTCTTCGGCATCACGGTCCTGCCGCTGACGTTCGCGCCCGTCCTCGGGCCGGTGCTCGGCGGGCTCATCGTCGAGCGGCTCGACTGGCGCTGGATGTTCCTGGTGAACGTCCCGCTCGGCCTGGTCACGCTGGTGCTCGCGGCGCGCTTCGTCCCCGCGTTCGCCAGGGCCGGCGAGGCGGCGCGGCGGCTGGACGTCCGCGGTCTCGCGCTGCTGTCGCCCGGTCTCGCGGCGCTCGTCTACGGCTTCTCCGAGGTCGGGACGGCGGGGTTCGGCGCGGCGCGCGTCCTCGCCTCGCTCACCGCCGGGACCGTGCTGCTCGCCGCGTACGGGATCCACGCGCTGCGGCGGCGCGGCACCGCGCTCATCGACCTCGGCCTGTTCGCCCGGCGCGGCTTCGCCGTCGCGACGGCCAACTCGTTCCTGCAGGGCGCCGCGCTCTACAGCTCGATGCTCCTGCTGCCGCTCTACTACCAGCAGGTCGAGCACGCGTCCGCGCTGAAGGCCGGGCTGCTGCTCGCCCCGCAGGCCCTCGGCACCGCCGTCGCGACGTTCTACGCCTCGCGGCTCGTCGACCGGATGGCGCCGCGGCCGCTCATCGTCACCGGCATCGTCCTGACCCTCGCCGGGACGGTCGCGTTCACGCAACTGGGCGCGGACCCGGCGGGCTGGCTGCTGACCCTGTCGCTGGTGGTGCGCGGCGCCGGCCTCGGCGTGGTGATGGCGCCCGGCATGGCGACCGTCTACGCCGCCGTCCGCCCCGACGAGACGGCCCGCGCCGCCGGAGCCGTCAACACCCTGAACCGGGTCGGCGGCTCGCTCGGCACCGCCGTCCTCGCCGTCGTGCTGCAGCGGTCGCTCGGCCACCACGCACCGGCCGCCGCGTACGGCGCCACGTTCTGGTGGGCGGTCGGCCTGTCCGCGCTGACGCTGGTGCCCGCCCTCTTCTACTCGTCCCGCAAGCCCGGAAAGGAGGCCGCGTGAACCTCCGCGTCACTCGCTGACCAGTCCCGTCCCCGAACGTCCCGCCGAGAGAGAGGAACAGATGAACCTCCGCATCACTCCTGGGGAGCGGCCGCGGCTGCTGACCGTCCACGCGCACCCGGACGACGAGTCCAGCAAGGGCGCCGCGACGCTGGCGAAGTACGCGGCCGAGGGCGCGGACGTCCTCGTCGCGACCTGCACGGGCGGGGAGCGCGGCAGCGTCCTCAACCCGGCGCTGGACCGTCCGGAGGTCCGCGCGGACCTGCCGGCGGTCCGGCGCCGGGAGATGGCGGCGGCGCGGGAGATCCTCGGCGTCCGGCAGCGGTTCCTCGGCTTCACCGACTCGGGCCTGCCCGGTGACGGCGAGGACCTGCCGGACGGCTGCTTCGCGCTCCAGCCGCTCCGGGACGCGGCGCGCCCGCTGGTCGCGCTCATCCGCGAGTTCCGCCCGCACGTCGTCGTGACCTACGACGAGACCGGCGGCTACCCGCACCCGGACCACATCAAGACGCACCAGGTCACGGCGGAGGCGTTCGGCGCCGCCGCGGACCCGGCGCGCTACCCGGGCACGGGCGCGCCCTGGCAGGCGGCGAAGCTGTACTACCAGGGCGCGTTCTCGCGGGCGTGGTTCCAGGCGCTGCACGACGGCATGATCGGACGCGGCCTGGAGTCGCCGATGGGCCCGGTGCTCGCGGAATGGCCGGACGGCGCCGCGGACCTCGAGATCACCACGCGGGTCCCGTGCGCGGAGTACTTCGCCGTCCGGGACGCGGCGCTCCTCGCGCACGCCACGCAGGTGGACCCGGACGCCGGGTTCATGCTGCACCCGCGCGACGTCGAGCGGGAGGTGTGGCCCACCGAGGACTACCGGCTCGCCTTCTCGCACGTCGCGACGGAACTCCCGGAGACCGACCTGTTCGCCGGCCTCCGGGAGGCCGACCGGGAGGTCAGAGTGCCACGAACGTGAGGCCGCGCTTCTTCATCTTCGGGATGACCTTGCGCAGCGCCGCGATGGTCTCCGAGCGGTCGCCGCCGCCGTCGTGGCACAGCATGATGTTGCCCGCCTTGCCGCGCAGCATCGTCCGGCGGATGTGCCCGACGCCCGGCCGCGACCAGTCGCGCGGATCGACCGCCCAGTCGATCGGCAGCATGTTGTGCTCCGCGACGAGCTCCAGGATCGTCTTCGACCACGCGCCGCCCGGCGACCGGAAGAACTGCGGCTCGATGCCGGTCGTGTCGGCGATCCGGTCGCGCGCCTGGACCATCTCCTTCTTGACCCGCTTCCTCGGCAGGCCCGCGATGGTGATGGGATGCGTCTCGGTGTGGTTGCAGATCTGGTGGCCGGCGGCGGCGACCCGGCGCACCAGCTTCGGCCACTCCTTCACCTGCTCGCCGATCATGAAGAAGGTCGCGTGGATCTCGTGCTCCGCCAGCAGGTCCAGCATCTTCGGCGTGTACACCGGGTGCGGGCCGTCGTCGATGGTGAGCGCGATCGTCTTCGGCGGCGGCGCCGGGGACAGCTGCGTCAGCTCGCGGACGGGCGTCTCCAGCGCGGTCAGCCGCGCCTGCGTCCAGCTCGCGGGGCGCGGCGTCGGGGTGGGGGACGGCGCCGGCTTCGGATGGATGACGGGACGGGCGCGCGGCGTCGGCACGGACGGCTTCGCCGCGGCGTGCGACACCCGGGACGGATGCGCCTCGTCGGCACCGATCGCGGTGAGGCCGACGGCGGCGGCCCCCATCAGCCAGAGCGCTCTGCGGCGGGACGTCCCGCCTGCCTCCTCGTCCTCCACAAGTCCCACGCTATCGGGCTTTTCGCTCCCTTGAGCGGCCTTGCGGATCACAATCGGCTCAAATGGGAAGAGCGGTTACAGAAGATCGTTTGGTCCGGGGGGTGGGGATGAGCGCGGGGCCCGCGGTCGGACCACTCCTGGCGCTCGTCCTCGGCGCGCTCGCGGTGTTCGCGGCGGCGCTCGCGCGGCTCGGCCGGATCGGTCTCGGCCGGGACATGGTGGTCGTCGCCGTGCGCGCGACCGTGCAGCTCGCCGCGGTGTCCGCGCTCATCGCCGCGGTGCTGCGCGACGCCGGCTACACCGCCGCGTTCATCGCGGGCATGGTCGTCATCGCCGTGGTGACGGCGGGCCGCCGCATCACCGGGTCGCTGCGCGCCGGCGCGTGGACGACCGCGCTGCCGATCGTCGCGGGCGTCGGGCCCGTCCTCGCGCTGCTGCTCGCGTCGCGGCTCGTCCCGTTCCGCACCGTGTCGGTGCTGCCGATCGCCGGCATCTTCATCGGCGGCGCCATGTCGGCGACGGGCCTCACCGGGCGGCGCGCGCTCGACGAGCTCGCGACGCGGCGCGGCGAGTACGAGGGCGGGCTCGCGCTCGGCCTCATGCCGCGGGACGCGGCGATGGAGGTGTGCCGCCCCGCCGCCGCGCTCGCGCTGTTCCCCGTCCTCGACCAGACCCGGACGGTCGGGCTCGTCACGCTGCCCGGCGCGTTCGTCGGCGTGCTGCTCGGCGGCGCCGACCCCGTCCAGGCGGGCGCGACGCAGCTGCTGGTGCTCATCGGCCTGCTCGCCATCGAGGTCGTCGCGGTGCTCATCACGCTCGAGCTCGTGGCGGCGGGCGTCCTCACCCGGGCGGGCGCGGAGCGTCCGGACGGGCGTAGTCGGCGGAGATGGCGTCTGCGGCCGCGCGCAGGCCGGTGAGGTCGCCCCCGCCGGGGACGGTCACCGCCGCCACCACGCGGCCCGTCGCGTCGCGGACCGGCGCGGCGGCGTAGCGGCCGGGCGCGCCGGCGCGCTCCAGGTCGTCGAGCAGCGCGGGCGGGCCGGTGACGAGGCGGGCGGCGCCCCCGGTCGCCTCGTTGAGCGCCGCGAGGTGCGGCGCCGCGGCGGCGCGGACGTCGGCGCCGGTACCGGGCCGGCCGAGGGTGTCGGCGAGCGCGGCGAGGCGCGCGCCGAGGTGGAAGCGGTGGTGCTCGTCGCGGCGCACGAACCGCTCGGCCTCCAGCGTGCGCAGCAGCCGCAGGACGGTCGTCTTGTGGACGCCGAGCTTGCCGGCCAGCTCGTCCAGGTTGTGCGGGCCGTCGCCGAGCTCGATCAGGATGCTCAGCCCGCGCCCGAGGCTCTGGCTCATCGGGTTCCCTCCTCCCGGCGGCCGATGCCGGAGCGCAGCGTACCCGCGGCCCCGGACCGCCGGAGCCGCCGCCGGGGCGGGGGTCGGCCCGCGCGGCGCGGGGAAGGATCATTGCGGGCGGAGGCGACAGGGGAGGGCATGCCGGTGACGGGGATCGATGCGAAGGCTCTGGACGCGCTGGACGGGGAGCCGCTCGACTGGCGGTTCAAGGCGATCCCGGCGTCCGCGCAGGGGACGACGGTCGCGCAGGCGCGGGACGCGCGGCTGCCGCTGGACGACTTCGGCACGCCCCTGCTGACCCTCGACGCCGGCGCGCTCGACCACAACGTCCGGTTGATGGCGGACTGGGTGAGCGCCGCCGGTATGGAACTGGCACCGCACGGTAAGACGACGATGGCTCCGGAGCTATGGCGCCGGCAGCTCGACGCCGGCGCCTGGGGCATCACGCTCGCGACGTTCCCGCAGTTGCGCGTCGCGCGCGCGTTCGGCGTCCGCCGCCTGCTGCTCGCGGGCGCGCCGCTCGACCCCGCCGGCCTCGCCTGGCTCGCGGGCGAGCTGGACGGCGACCCCGAGTTCGCGTTCGTCTGCTGGGCCGACTCGGTGCGGTCCGTCGAGCTGATGGACGAGGCGCTGCGCGCCGCGCGGGCGCAGCGGCGGATCGACGTGTGCGTCGAGCTCGGCGGCCCCAACGGACGGACCGGCGTCCGCGACGACGGCGACGCGCGGGCCGTCGCCGACGCGATCCGCGCGGCGCCCTCGCTGCGGCTCGCCGGGATCGGCGGCTACGAGGGCGCCCTCGCGCACGACGCGTCCGAGGAGAGCCTCGCCGCCGTCGACGCCTACCTGCGGCGGCTCGCGAACCTGCACGGGCGGCTTCCGTACGAGACGGAGGAGCCGGTCGTCACGGCGGGCGGCAGCGCGTTCTTCGACCAGGTGGCCGAGGTCCTCGGCGGCCTCGACGCGCAGGTGGTGCTGCGGTCCGGCGCGTACATCGTCCACGACGACGGCTTCTACCAGGACATCACGCCGTTCGGCCGGGGCGCCGGCGCGGGCGGCGAGCGGCTGCGCCCGGCCATGCACGCGTGGGGGCGGGTCGTGTCCGCGCCGGAGCCCGCGCTCGCGCTGCTGGACGTGGGGCGCCGCGACGTCCCGTTCGACGCGGGCCTGCCGCGGCCGCAGCTCGTCCGCGGGAAGGGCTCCGCCCCGGTCGAGGGCGCGCGCGTCACCGCGCTGAACGACCAGCACGCCTACCTGCGGGACGCGTCCGTCGAGCCCGGCGACATCGTCCGGCTGGGCCTGTCGCACCCCTGCACCGCGCTCGACAAGTGGACGCTCATCCCGGTCGTCGACGACGCGGACGCCGACCACCCCGCCGTGACCGACTACATCCGCACCTACTTCTGACCGCGCCGCTTCTGGCCGGGCCTGCTTCTGGCCGGGCCTGCTTCTGGCCGGGCTTCAGCGGTCGAGGAGGGAGGCGACGTGCTTGAGGATCGGCGTGCAGAGGGACGGGAGGGTCGCGTGCTCGCCCAGCGCGACCCGTCCGGTGACCAGCGACGCGATGCCGCCGATGAGCATCCGGCAGGCGAACTCCGGGTCGGGCAGCGCGCGGAACCGCTCGTCCTCGGCCAGCAGGCCGTCCACGACCTCGGTGAAGCGGCGCTGCACCCGGTACCGCAGCGCGGCGGCGGCGGGCCCCGCCGCGTAGACCTCCAGCAGGAACGTGCGGGCCGCCGCCGCGTCCGCCGCCAGCTCGCGCAGGTAGGCGCGCAGCGCGCGCTCTAGGCGGCCCATCACCGGCTCGTCGCGCGCGCTCAGCGCCTCGTTCACGACACCGAGGATGCGGTCGGCGGCGTGCTCGTACGCCGACATGAAGCACTCCTGCTTGTCGGCGAAGTGCTCGTAGAACGTCTCGCGCGACACGTGCGCGCGTTTCAGCACGTCCGCGACCGTCGTGCGCGCGTAACCCTGCTCGCCGACCGCCGCCGTCATGCCCTCCAGCAGCCGGGCCCGCTGGGACGCCCTGACCTGCTCGCGGCTCAGATGGTGCCGCCCGCGCGGCAGCGACCCGCCCCCCGCGCCGCCGCAGTCCGATCCCGCGCCGCCCGATCCCGCGCCGCCGCCCGACCCCGATCCCGCGCCGCCCGATCCCGCGCCGCCGCCCGACCCCGATCCCGCGCCGCCCGATCCCGCGCCGCCCGACCTCGCGCCCGCACCGCCCGACCTCACGCCGCAAACGCTAGCCGTTCGCCCGGTTTCCGCCCAGTAGATAAAGTTTTCACGAACAATCGTGTTCGCGGGGATGTTACGGTTTTCCCTGCACATCGGGGGCCGGACGTCTCCGCCGGCGCGTACGGCGGGACGGCCGAGCGATCAGGGCCCGGCGCAGCCGGTGCGCGGTGATGTCGCTACGTCCAGGCAGTGCGCCACGGGGGCCGATCTGCACTGGACGACGCGTGCCGCCGCCGCACCACGAAGGCTGACCCCGTCGCCGGGCCGATCGCCCGCCCCGCAACGGGCCATGCGCCCCGCAACGGGCCGCCCGTCCTACACCGGGCCGCGCCCTCAGCACCGGGCGCCCTGCAACGGGCCGTGCGCGCGCGGGGTTGACCCGCCATGACTCCCACAGACGACGGCGCCCGGCCCCCGCGCGGGATGCTCGCGGTGCTGATGCTCGGCCAGTTCCTGGTGAACGTCGACACCGCGATCGTGAACGTGGCGGCCCCGTCCGTCCAGGACGACCTGCACCCGTCCGGCGGCGCGCTGGAGCTGGTCGTGTCCGGGTACACGCTGACCTACGCGGTGCTGCTGGTCACCGGCGCGCGGCTCGGCCAGGCGCGCGGCCACCGGCGGATGTTCCTGCTCGGCCTCGCCGCGTTCACCGCCGCGTCGCTGGCCTGCGGCCTCGCGCCCGTCACCGGGGCGCTGGCGGCGGCGCGGCTCGTCCAAGGGGCGGCGGGCGCGCTGATGGTGCCGCAGGTGCTGTCGGGCATCCAGATTCACTTCACCGGTAAGGCGCGGGCGCGCGCGCAGGGGATGCTGGTGATGGCGCTGTCGGGCGGTGCCGTCGCGGGGCAGGTCCTAGGAGGAGTGATGGTGTCCGCCGACCTGTTCGGGCTCGGCTGGCGGCCCGTCTTCCTGGTGAACGTGCCGGCGGGGATCGCGCTGCTCGCCGCGGGCGCCCGCGTCCTGCCTCGCGACGCGGGGCACGGCGCCGGCCGCCTCGACCTCGGCGGCGTCGCGCTGCTGTCGGCGGGCGTGCCGCTGGCGATCGTCCCGCTGATCTTCGGGCGGGAGGCCGGCTGGCCCGCCTGGACGTGGATCTGCCTGGCCGCGAGCGTCCCCGTGCTGGCGCTGTTCGTCCGGCGGCAGCGGAACGTCGCGGCGCGCGGCGGGACACCGCTGGTCAACCTGGGCGTGCTCGCCCGGCCCGTCGTCGCGTGGTCGCTCGGGTCGATCGCGCTCGCGACGTCCACCTACTTCGGGATGCTGTTCACCCTCGCGCTCTACCTGCAGCAGGGCCTCGGGAAGAGCGCGACGTTCTCCGGCCTGGTCCTCGTGTCATGGGTCGCCGCCTTCGGTGTCGCGGGGCCGCTGCTGCCGCGCCTTCCGGCCCGCGTCTCCGCGCACGCCCCCATCGCCGGATACCTGATCCTCGCCGCCGCGTACCTGGCCACCGGCCTGTCCCACGCGGACGGCGCGCTCCTCGCCGTGCTGCTCGGCTTCGGCGGCCTCGGGCTCGGCCTCGGCTTCGCGTCCCAGCTCGGGCGCGCCACCGCGGACGTCCCGGCTCGGCTCGCCCCCGACCTCAGCGGCGTCCTCAACACCAACTCGCAGCTGTCGGCCGTCGCGGGCGTCGCCGTCTTCGGCACCCTCTACCTCGGCCTCGGCGGCCCGCCCCGGCACGCGTTCACCGTCGTGACGGCCGCGTTCGCGGGCACCGCGCTCGCCGCGTGCGCCGCCGGGCTCGCCGGATGGCTCGCCGCCCGCCGCGAACAGGCCCCGCCCGGCGGTCAGGGCAGCAGCCCGGCGCGGCGCGCCGACGTCACCGCCTCCAGCCGGGTGTGAGCGTCGAGCTTGCGCATCGCCGACCGCAGGTAGCTCTTCACCGTCTCCGGCAGCAGCCCGAGACGCGCCGCGGCCTCCGCGTTGGTGCAGCCGATCGCCACGTACGACAGCACGTCCACCTCGCGCGGCGACAGCACCGGGCGCGGCGCCGCCGCCGGCTCCGCCGCGTCCGGGTCCAGCCCGGCGGCGGCGAGCCGCAGCGTCATCGCGCGGAGCCGGTCGCGGGTCGGCGCGTCCGCCACCTGCTCGGCGAGCGCCCGCAGCTCGGCGTGCACCGCGCGGACCTCCTCCCACCGCGCCGCCGCGTCCGGCGTCCCCGGCGGGCGCCACGCCAGCGCCTCGTCGGCCCGGTCCCGGACGGCGAGGTCCTGCTCCAGGTCGCGGGCCGCCTGCACCGCCGCGCCGACGATCCGGTCCGCGAGCGACAGCGGCTCGCGCAGCGCCCCGTACAGCACGGCGCGGACGCGCCGCCGCACCACCACCGGCACCGCCACGATCGACAGCAGCCCCTCGCGGCCGACCGGCTTGTCGTAGTCGTGGCTGATCGACGCCGCGCACGGGTAGTTGCTCACCCACATCGGCCGGCCCGTCGCCATCGACTTGCCGCCGAGCCCGTTGCCGTGCCGGACGACGAGGCCGTTCAGCGAGTCGGTGGTGTTGCCGACCAGCTCGGTGATGCGCATCCGGTCCCGGCCGCTGAGCGCGCCGCCGAACACCATGGGCAGGCCCGTCGTGCGGTGCAGCGTCAGCACCGCCGACCGGACCGCCCCGGCGTCGTCGCCCATGCCGACCAGCATGCCCGCGTGCGGCCGATCACGGAAGGTCACGCGTCCGGAAACTCAGGCGTGCTGCGCGGCGGCCGCGTCGCCGAGCCCGAGGATGTCCACGGCCTCGGCCCGCATCTGCACCTTGCGGATCTTCCCGGTGACGGTCATCGGGAACTCGTCCACGACGTGCACGTACCGCGGGATCTTGAAGTGCGCCAGCTTGCCGTGGCAGAACTCCCGGAGCGCCTCGGCGGTGAGCTCCGGCGCGCCCTCGCGCAGCCGCACCCACGCCATCAGCTCCTCGCCGTACTTCTCGTCCGGGACGCCGATGACCTGCGCGTCCACGATGTCGGGATGGGTGTAGAGGAACTCCTCGATCTCGCGCGGGTACACGTTCTCGCCGCCGCGGATCACCATGTCCTTGATCCGGCCGGTGATGTTGACGTAGCCCTCGTCGTCCATGACGGCGAGGTCGCCGGTGTGCATCCAGCGGGCCGCGTCGATCGCCTCGGCCGTCTTGTCCGGCTCCTCCCAGTACCCGAGCATCACCGAGTAGCCGCGCGTGCAGAACTCGCCGGGCGTGCCGCGCGGGACGGTGACGCCCGTCTCCGGGTCCACCACCTTGATCTCCAGGTGCGGCATGACCGTCCCGACCGTGGACACGCGGCGGTCGAGCGAATCGCCCGCGCGGGTCTGCGTCGACACCGGCGACGTCTCCGTCATGCCGTAGCAGATCGCGACCTCCGCCATCCCGAGCCGGTCGATGACCTGCTTCATCACCTCCACCGGGCACGGCGACCCCGCCATGATCCCGGTGCGCAGGCTCGACAGGTCCAGGGTGTCGGCGGACGGCTCGTTCAGCACCGCGATGAACATCGTCGGCACCCCGTACAGCGACGTGCAGCGCTCCGCCGCCACCGCGTCCAGCGTCGCCTTCGGGTCGAACGCGGGCGCCGGGATGACGATGCACGCGCCGTGGCTGGTCGCCGCGAGGTTCCCCATCACCATGCCGAAGCAGTGGTAGAACGGCACCGGCACGCAGACCCGGTCCTCCTCGTCGTAGCCGCACAGCTCCCCGACGAAGAACCCGTTGTTGAGGATGTTGTGGTGCGACAGCGTCGCGCCCTTCGGGAACCCGGTCGTCCCCGACGTGTACTGGATGTTGATCGGGTCGTCCGCGCCGAGGCCCTCGCCGATGCCGTGCAGCAGGTGCCGGTCGCCGGCCCGTCCCGCCGCCACCAGCGCGTCCCACGCGTCCGTGCCGATGAGGACCACGTCGGCCAGCGCGGCGCAGCGCGGCCGCACCTCCTCGATCATCGCCGCGTAGTCGGACGTCTTGAACGACGGCGCCGCCACGAGCGTGCGGATCCCCGCCTGGTTCAGCACGAACTCCAGCTCGTGCACCCGGTACGCCGGGTTGATGTTCACCAGGATCGCGCCGAGCTTCGCCGTCGCGTACTGGACGAGCATCCACTCCGCGCAGTTCGGCGCCCAGATCCCGACCCGGTCGCCCTTCGTCACGCCGAGGTCGCGCAGGCCGAGCGCGACCGCGTCGACGTCGGCGGCGAACTGGTCGTAGGTCCAGCGGCGGCCCGTCGCCATGTCCACGAGGGCCTCGCGGTCGGCGAACGCGGCCACCGTCCGGTCCAGGTTCGCGCCGATCGTGTCGCCGAGCAGCGGCGTCGCCGAGACGCCCGACGCGTAGGACAGCGTCATCGCAGGTCCTCCTCACGGAACTCGCCGGGCGGCCGGTCGTCCGCGCCCGGATGCTTGCCGATCTCCGCCGTCCGCAGCTCCACCCGGCGGATCTTCCCGGAGATCGTCTTCGGCAGCTCGCCGAACTCCAGCAGCCGCAGCCGCTTGTACGGGGACAGCTGCGCCCGGCTGTGCTCGAAGATCGCCTTCGCGGTCGCCGCGGTCGGCTCCCAGCCCGCCGCGAGCGTCACGTACGCCTTCGGCACCGCGAGCCGCACCGGGTCCGGCGACGGCACCACCGCCGCCTCCGCCACCGCCGCGTGCTCGATCAGCACGCTCTCCAGCTCGAACGGGGAGATCTTGTAGTCGGACGCCTTGAACACATCGTCCGCGCGCCCGACATAGGTGATGTATCCGTCCTCGTCGCGGGAGCCGATGTCGCCGGTGTGGTAGAAGCCGCCCGCCATCGCCTCCTCGGTGCGCGCCTCGTCGCCGTGGTAGCCGGTCATCAGCCCGAGCGGCCGGTCCTCCAGGTCCAGGCAGATCTCGCCCTCTTCGCCCGGCTCCCCGGACACCGGGTCGATCAGCGCGACCTTGTAGCCCGGCACGGGGCGCCCCATCGAGCCCGGCTTGACGGTCTGGCCGGGCGTGTTCGCGATCTGGACGGTCGTCTCCGTCTGCCCGAACCCGTCCCGGATCGTCCGGCCCCACGCGTCCTTCACCCGCTGGATGACCTCGGGATTCAGCGGCTCGCCCGCCGCGACCACCTCGCGCGGCGGCGTCGGCAGCCGGCCGAGATCGGACTGGATCAGCATCCGCCACACCGTCGGCGGCGCGCAGAAGCTCGTCACGCCGCACCGCTCCATCGCGTCCAGCAGCTTGTCGGCGTCGAACCGCGTGTAGTTGAAGATGAACACGCACGCCTCGGCGTTCCACGGCGCGAAGATGTTGCTCCACGCGTGCTTCGCCCACCCCGGCGACGAGATGTTCAGGTGGACGTCCCCAGGCCGCAGCCCCAGCCAGTACATCGTCGACAGGTGCCCCGCCGGGTACGACGCGTGCGTGTGCTCGACCAGCTTCGGCTGCGCCGTCGTCCCGGACGTGAAGTACAGCAGCAGCGTGTCCGACGACATCGTCATCCCGTACTGGGAGAACACGTCGCTTCCCTCGTACGCGTCGGCGTACCGCAGCCACCCGTCCACCGGGTCGCCGACCGCGATCCGGGTGAACTCCCCGTCCAGACCCGCGAACTTGCCCGTGTCGGACGAGCCCGTCACCACATGGCGGGCCCGTCCCCGCGTCAGCCGGTCCTGCAGGTCCGCCGGGCCGAGCAGCGGCGTGCACGGGATCAGCACCGCGCCGAGCTTCATCGCCGCGAGGACCGTCTCCCACAGCTCGACCTGGTTCCCGAGCATCAGCACGATCCGGTCGCCGCGCCGCACCCCCGCCCCGCGCAGCAGGTTCGCGACCTGGTTCGACCGCCGCGCCATCTCCGCGAACGAGTACCGCTCCTCCGCGCCGTCCTCCTGGACGATCCACAGCGCCGGCGCGTCGTTCCCCTCGGCGATCCTGTCGAACCAGTCGAGCGCCCAGTTGAACCCGGTCAGCACCGGCCAGCGGAACTTCTCGTACGCGGTCGCGTAGTCGTCGCGATGCGCGAGCAGGAAGTCGCGCGCCGCGCGGAACTCGACTGCGGGCATTGGTCTCTCCTCGTAGCCGCACGGACACCTGGTCAGGGGCATGGTCGAACATCCGGAGTGACCCACGCCACCCCCGAACGGGGGTAGTCCTACCCCTCCGCGACGAAGGCGGACCGCAGCAGCAGCACCCTGTGCTCACCGGCCTGCTCGGCGCCGGCGGGCACGCGGACGCCGTCCGCGATCATCGGCCGGTGCGGTCGCCGTAGGGTCGTCGTCCATGACCGCCTCCCACCTGGACGAGACCCGCGCCGGCTACGACTCCGTCGCGGACCTGTACGCCGACCTGTTCAGCACCGCCTACCTCGACATGCCGTTCGACCTCGGCATGATCAACGCGTTCGGGCGGCTCGCCCGGGACGCCGGGCCGGTCGCCGACCTCGGCTGCGGCCCCGGGCACCTCACCGCCCACCTGCGCTCGCTCGGCTGCGACGCGTTCGGCGCCGACGTGTCCGCGGAGATGATCCGGATCGCCCGCGCGGCGCACCCGGGCGTCCGGTTCGACCACGCTCCGATGACCGAGGTGGACGTCCGCGACGGTGAACTCGGCGGCGTCCTCGCCTGGTACTCGATCATCCACGCGCCGGTGGAGGACGTCCCGGGGCTGCTCGCCGCGTTCCACCGGATGCTGGCGCCCGGCGGCCACCTGCTGCTCGGCTTCTTCGTCTCCGACAGCGGCGAGCCCGTCCCGTTCGACCATAAGGTGGCGCCGGCGACCCGCTGGCCCATCGACGCCCTCGCCGACCTGACGACCGAGGCCGGCTTCACCGAGGTCGCACGGCAGCGCCGCGAGCCCACCGAAGGCGAGCGCCACCGCCAGGGCCACCTCCTCGTCCGCAAGTCAGCCGAGGACGGCGATCGGGACGGCGCGCAGGCGTGACGGGCCGCTGATCACGGTGAAGCCGGCGATGCGGCCGTCCTCCACCGCGACCTGAAGGACGGCCGCCAGGCGGCCACGCGGGGCGACGATGACGCCGACCCGCCCGTCCACCAGGGCAAGGCGGGCGTTCCGGGCGCGGACGGGGTTGGCGAGGGTCTCCCCGGCGATGCGGCGGGCGCCCCGGACCTCCGCCGCCCCCTCGGCGCGCCGGAACGCGTCCGGCGCGAGCACCGCGAGCAGCGCGTCCATGTCGCCCGACCGGGACGCGGCGAGGAACGCCGACACCGCCTCCCGCTGCCGCGCGAGATCGGCGGCGGGCACCGACGGCGACCCGTGCACGCGCTGCCGGGCCCGGCTCGCCAGCTTCTTCGTCGTCTCCGGGGTCCGCTCGACGATCCCGGCGATCTCCGCGAACGGCACCGCGAACAGGTCGTGCAGCACGAACGCGACGCGTTCCGCAGGGCCGAGACGGTCGAGGACGACGAGCATCGCCAGCCCGACCGAGTCGGCGAGGACCGCCTCCTCCTCGGGATCGCGGCCGCCCGCCCGCTCCAGTGCGGCGAGGCCGTCGAGGCCCGCGGGGTCCTCGTCGCGGCGCCGCCGCGCGCGCAGCATGTCGAGGCAGATCCGCCCGGCGATCGTGGTCAGCCAGCCGGGCAGGTTCGCGACGTCCCCGGCGCCCGCGCGGGACGCCCGCAGCCACGTCTCCTGGACGGCGTCGTCGGCCTCGTCCAGCGAGCCGAGCATCCGGTACGCGACCGCCCGCAGGTGGCCGCGGCACTCGTCGAACCGCTCGGCCAACACCTGCTCGTCCATCGGTCCCCTTTCGGTGGTGCGGGTCGTCATAGGTGTGGGAACAAGGACGACACGAGAGCGAAGGAGACGCGCTCCGCCATGCTATCGGCCCACGACCAGGTCACCTCGCTGCTGCACCTGGACTCCAGCCACTCCGGCGATTCCATCACCCGGCACCTGTCCGCGCGGTTCGCGGACGCGTGGCGGGAACGGCACGGGACGTCCGGGCACCGGTACCGCGATCTCGTCGCCGATCCGGTGCCGCCGATCTCGGCGGCCTATTGCGCGCTCGGGCGCCGCGTCGAGAGGAACGGCTACGTCCCGCCCGCGAAAGTTGACGCGCTCATCGAGGACGCCGCCGAGGAACGGGAATGGGCGCTGACCCGGCCGCTGATCGAGCAGGTCCTCGACGCGGGGACCGTGCTGATCGGCGCCCCGATGTACAACTTCTCGGTCCCCGCGTCGCTCAAGGCGTGGATCGACCGGATCACCTTTCCCGGCGCGTACACCGACCCGGACAGCGGCCGGAGCCTCCTGCACGGGACGCGTGTCGTCGTCGTGACGGCGCGCGGCGGCGCGTACGGCCCCGGCACGCCACGGGAGGGATTCGACTTCCAGGAGCCGTACCTGCGCGCCTATTTCGGCAATCTCGGTATCGCCGACGACGGCGTGACCTTCGTCAATGCGGAAATGACCCTGGCCGACCTCGTCCCGCACCTGGCGCGTTTCCGGGAAATGGCGGCACAATCGCTGGCCGAAGCGCAGGAGGCAGTAATCGCCCTAGCCTCCCGCTAAAAGGGGGTGCGGTGGATCCGGAGATCGTCGTCGTGCTGAGCGGCCTCACCGGCGCCCGGAAAGCGGGTGCCGTTCTCGGGCTGACTCTCGGTCCGCTCGTGGTGGCGTCCTTGGGCGCGGGCCTCCTCGTCGAGGCCGGCCGGATGGGAAGCGATTCCACGGCGGGTCTCGCCGGCGCGGCCGGCATCGTCGCGCTGATCGTGGCCATCGGCCTCGTCTCGGCGCTCTTCGGCGTACGCCACTGGTTCGCCCATCCACGGGTGTGGCTGGACGGGACGGTGCTGCACGCTCATCTGGAGTACGGGGCGCAAAGCTGCGATCTCTCGACCGTGCGGCATGTCGTGGTGGAGGACGTGCCGCACCCGCCGGCCGCACGCTGGAACCCGCCGGCCCGCAGCGCCGGGACCGTAACGGCCCCGCGGGTCGCGCGCCTCGAGGTCCAGGGGGACGAGGGGCTCATCGACGTCGTGCTGTTCGATGACCGGCGGCGGGCGCCGGTGCCGGAGGAGGCGTTGAAGGCGCTGGCGGGTGCGATCCTCGCTGGGCCGGGGCGCGGTGGCCCCGCCGCTGAGGCGGCGCGGCGGCTGCGCGAGATGGCGGAGGCGTAGCGGCTATTTGGTGGGGGTGTAGGGCGGGGCTTCGCCCCAGCTCCAGTGGGGCATGGGGGCTTCGAGGGGCGGGGTCGCGCCCGGCTGGGAGTTCGCCAGCGCGATGCGGGTGCCCCACTCGATGTAGGACGCGAACGCGGCGCGGAACTCGGGGTCGGCGGGCAGGCCGACCTCGTCGGCGGCGTCCATGAGCAGGCTCACCCAGCGGCGGCGCTGCGCCTCGGTGATCGCCTTGCCGAGGTGCTGCCGGACCATGTGGTGGTAGCCGCCGCGTTCCCGGCTGTAGCGCTCGGGGCCGCGGAACACCTCGCCCAGCCAGGTCGCGACCCATTTCGGGTGGTCGGGGGCCATGTGCTCGAAGAGGGGGCGGAGCAGGTCGTCCTTGAGGACGGTGGTGTAGAAGACCTCGGTGAGGCGCTGCAGGGCGTCGGCGCCGCCGGCCCAGTCGTACATGGTGGGGACGGACGAGCCCTTGCCGTGGACGGGCGTCGCCTCGTAGTGCCGCATCTCCTCGATCTGCTGGACGTACGGCTTGATCTCGGCGAAGAAGGCGGGGAAGTGCTCGCCGGAGCGGAAGCCCCGGGAGTGGTCGTCGGCGGACGTCCAGCGGATCCGCAGGATGTAGCACTCGGGTTCGTCGACGCAGCGGGACAACTCGTAGTCGACGCACTGCGGGGCGGCGGCGAGCGGGACGGCGGCGCGGGCGTAGGCGGCCTCGAACTCCTCCGCCCTCGCCCGGTCGATCCGGTAGCGGATGTACTCGACGATCATCGGGGCCCCCATGAATGATCCTCCGGTCGGGTAATCACTGTAACAACGTAATCACCCGACCGGAAGACTTCATGATCATTCGTTCGGGGACGCTCCCGAGGTGCGCCGGTACCAGGCGAACCCGCCGCCCGCGAGCGCGACGACGGCGGCGGCCAGGCCGATCCACAGCCAGCCGGACGAGCCGCCGGAGCCGTTGCCGGACGCCTTCGCGGCGGGCGCGGACGCGGCGGGCGCGCCCCCGGCGGCCCCGGTCGACCCGGTGACGGTGAACGTGTACGTGCCGCTGATCGGATGGCCGTCCGGCGACACGACGCGCCAGCCGACCGTGTACACCCCGTTCGGCAGCGTGCCCTTCACCGCCTCGGTGACCTTGTTGTCCACCGCCTGGGCCTTGCCCGCCTCGTGCCGCCCGCCCTTCGCGTCCGTCAGCACGACCTGCGGCAGCTGCACCGGGTCGGCGTAGGTCAGGACGATCTGGGTGGGCGGCGCGATCGTCGCGTTCGCGGCCGGGTTCGCGCCGGTCAGCGACGTGTGCGCGGACGCGGGCGGCGCGGCCAGCGCGAGCGCGAGCGCGGCGAAGGCCGCGCCGGCGCCGGCGGCGGTGCGCCGGACGGCCCGGCTCACGCCCGGCTCCGCGCGCGGGACAGGCCGTAGCCGCCGACCGCGATGCCGATCACGCCGACGCCGATGCCGACGCCGCCGAGGACGCGCGCGGTGCCGTCGTCCGAGCTCGCCTCGGTCTTCGCGGCGGCCGGCTTCGACTGCGCGGTGAGCCCGGCGGTGGCGGCGTCGCCGGTGCCCTTGGGCGTCAGCTTCAGCGTGGGCGCCGGGTGCTCGGGCTCGTTCGAGCCGTCGCCCGGGTCCTGCTCCCACTTGACGACCTGGCCGTCGGAGTAGGTCTGGTCGGCCTTGAACATCATCGTGTCGGTGTCGGTCGGCAGCGGGCCGAGCGAGACGTCGAACTCCTGGAACTGGCCGGGCTCGATCTTGCCGCCGGACCAGGTGATCTGCGTGACGGCCTTGGTCAGCTCGCCGCCCTCGGTCTTGATCGGCTTCGGCAGCGTGGACTCGACGACCTTCGCCGTCCAGCCGGGGACGGGACGCACCGACACCGACGCCACCGGGTGGTCGGCCGGGAGGTTCACGACGAGCTTGGTGGTGTCGGCGTGGTCCTCCTCGTTCGGCACCCGGAACGAGACCTTGGCGTAGGAGCCCTGCTCGGCGGTCTTCGGGTTGACGGTGACGTGCGCGGACGCGGCGGTGGCGAAGGCGATCAGACCGAGGCCGGTCAGCGAGGCGAGCGTGCCGAGCCGGCGGGCATGCGTGCGGGAAGGCAAGACGGAACTCCGTTCGAGTCGTACGGGAATGGCCGGGCGCCGGGGGTCCGGCGGCCGGTGACGTACGGCGCTCGCCTCAGAGGCGGGCGAGCGCCCTCGAACGCGGCGGGGGTCCCCGCCGGACGACCTGGTGCCGGAGCGCGCGTCCCGTGGCGAGCGCGCCGGCCGCCACCGGCACCACGGGGGTACGCACCGGGCGCTCCGCCGGTTCGATCAGCAGCAGCGCGAGCAGCAGCCGGATCGGCCGGTCGGCGGCGGACGCGAGGCGCCGGGCGAGGGACCACGCGGCCCGCTCGCCGCGCCGCAGCCACCAGGCGGCGGCGATGGCGGCGGCGACGTGCGCGAGGGTCATGGAGGTGCCGGAGCCGTGCATCGCGGGCGCCGCGGCGGCGTGTCCCGCATGGGCGGTGGTGTCGCAGTCGCGCATGCCCTCGGTCGCGCTCGCGAACAGGGTGTGCAGCGCGAACTGGCCGCCGAGCAGCCCGCCCATGATCGTCGGGAGGGAGCGCTCGTGGCCGGCGAGGGCGAGGGTGACGGCGAGGACCGCGCCGAATCCGGCGAGCACCGCCCAGCCCGGCACGGGGTCGTGCGAGGCGAGGTCGTGGCCGAGGGTCGCCAGCGTGACGCACACGGTCGCGAAGACGACCGCGCGCGCGGTGCGGAAGACCGGCTGCCTGGGACGCGGGGACATGACGGGGACATCGTCCCACCTCCGTCCGGGCGGCCGCATCCGACCCCCGGGATCCGATCCCGACGCGCCCTACATGTTGGGGTTGCGCAATGAGGATCAACAAGATGTAGGGTTCAATCCCGTGCTGGTTCGCCCCCGCCGCTCGCGGCGGGGGCGTCGCAAGAGGGAACCCGGTGCGAGTCCGGGACTGCCCCGCAGCGGTGAGCGGGAACGACCGCCGTCACAGGCACTGAACCGGGCGACCGGATCGGGAAGCGACGGCCAGTAGGTCGTGCCTCCGGACGGAGGCGCGGCGCCCGCGAGTCCGAAGACCTGCCATGCACGCCGTACGTCCGAGGCTTCGCGGGTGAGCCGGGGGACGGTGCGCGGCAGCATGCCGTCGCTCCCGTTCGCATGCCCTCGCGAGGCCGGCTCACGAGGGAGAGAACGTGACAGTCACCATGCAGGCGCCGGCGGCGCCGGGGATCGCCGCCGACGTCGCGGCGGCCTGTGCCGGCATCGAGGGGACCGCGCCGGAACGGGTGCTCGGCGCGGTCCGCGCGGGGGACGGCGCGAGCGCCGCGGACCTGCGGGACCTCGCGATCGGGGAGGCCGCCGCGCTGGTCGCGGCGGAGCCGGGGTACTCGCGGGTCGCCGCGCGGCTGCTCGCGGGCCGGATCCGCGACGAGACCGCCGAGGCGGGCGTCCGGAGCTTCGCGGAGTCCGTCGCCGCCGCGCACGCCGAGGGACTCCTCGCGGACGGCCCCGCCGCGTTCGTCGCCGCGAACGCCGCCGCCCTGGACGCCTTGATCGATGAGGAGGCGGACGACCGGTTCGGCTACTTCGGCCTCCGCACCCTCTACGACCGCTACCTGCTGCGGCATCCGCGGACCCGGCTCGTGTTGGAGCGCCCGCAGCACTTCTTCCTGCGGGTGGCCGTCGGTCTGTCCGAGAGCGTGGAGGAGGCCGCCGAGCTGTACGGGCTGCTCAGCACGCTGTCGTACCTGCCCAGCTCGCCGACGCTGTTCAACTCGGCGGCGCGCCGCCCGCAGCTGTCGTCGTGCTTCCTGCTGGACTCGCCGCGCGACGAGCTGGAGGCGATCTACGAGCGGTACGGGCAGGTCGCGCGGCTCAGCAAGTACGCGGGCGGGATCGGGATCTCCTGGACGCGGGTCCGCTCGCGCGGGTCGCTGATCCGCGGCACGAACGGGCACTCCAACGGGATCGTCCCGTGGCTGCGCACGCTGGACGCTTCCGTCGCCGCCGTCAACCAGGGCGGCCGCCGCAAGGGCGCCGCGTGCGTGTACCTGGAGCCGTGGCACGCCGACGTCGAGGAGTTCCTCGAGCTGCGCGACAACACCGGCGAGGACGCGCGCCGCACCCACAACCTGAACCTGGCGAACTGGGTCCCGGACGAGTTCATGCGCCGCGTCGAGGCGGACGGGACGTGGTCGCTGTTCGACCCGAAGGAGGTCCCGGAGCTCACCGACCTCTGGGGCGACGCTTTCGACAAGGCGTACCGGGCGGCCGAAAAGGAGGGCCGGTACGTCCGGCAGGTCCCGGCCCGCAAGCTCTACGGGCGGATGATGCGCACGCTCGCGGAGACGGGCAACGGGTGGATGACCTTCAAGGACGCCGCGAACCGGGCCTGCAACCAGACCGCCGAGCCGGGCCGGACCGTCCACCTGTCGAACCTGTGCACCGAGATCCTGGAGGTCACGGGCGACAACGAGGCGGCGGTGTGCAACCTCGGGTCGGTGAACCTGGCGGCGCACGTGGCGCCGTCCGGGATCGACTGGGACCGGCTCCGCGCGACCGTCCGCACCGCCGTCCGGTTCCTGGACCGCACCATCGACCGCGGCTTCTACCCGACGCCCGAGGCGGAAACGGCCAACCGGAAATGGCGTCCCGTCGGGCTCGGCGTCATGGGTCTCGCGGACGTGTTCTTCACGTTGCGGCTCCCGTTCGACTCCGCCGAGGCCCGCGAGCTGTCCACCCGGATCGCCGAGGAGATCGCGCTCGCCGCGTACGGCGCGTCCGCCGACCTCGCCGAGGCGCACGGCCCGCTCCCCGCCTACGCCGAGACCCGCACCGCGCGCGGGCAGCTGCACCTCGACCACTTCCCGGACGCCGCGCCCACCCGTCCCGCCGAATGGGACGCGCTCCGCGCCCGCATCGCCGACGTCGGGCTGCGCAACTCGCTGCTGATCGCGATCGCGCCGACCGCCACGATCGCGTCCATCGCGGGCTGCTACGAGTGCATCGAGCCGCAGGTGTCCAACCTGTTCAAGCGCGAGACGCTGTCCGGCGAGTTCCTGCAGATCAACGGGTACCTCGTCGAGGACCTCAAGTCGCTCGGGCTGTGGAACGACGCCGTCCGCGAGGCGATCAAGCGGGCGAACGGCTCGATCCAGGGCCTGGTCGACCTGCCCGAGGAGATGCGCGAGCTGTACCGGACGGCCTGGGAGCTGCCGCAGAAGGCGCTCATCGACCTCGCCGCCGCCCGCACCCCGTACATCGACCAGTCGCACTCCCTGAACCTGTTCATGGAGACCCCGACGATCGGGAAGCTGTCCTCGATGTACGCCTACGCGTGGCGCAAGGGCCTCAAGACCACCTACTACCTGCGCTCCCGTCCTGCCACGCGGATCGCGCAGACGACCGTCGCCGCGACGGTCTGCTCCCTGGAGAACCCCGAGACCTGCGAGGCGTGCCAGTAATGCCGCTGCTCGACCCCGGCATGGACCTGACCCTGCGGCCCATGCGCTACCCCGACTTCTACGAGCGCTACCGCGCCGCGATCCGCAACACCTGGACGGTCGAGGAGGTGGACCTCGCCTCCGACCTCGCGGACCTCGCCCGCCTCACGCCGGCGGAGCTGCACCTGGTGAACCGGCTCGTCGCGTTCTTCGCCACCGGCGACTCGATCGTGGCGAACAACCTCGTCCTCAACCTGTACAAGCACGTCAACGCGCCGGAGGCCCGACTGTACCTGTCGCGGCAGCTGTTCGAGGAGGCCGTGCACGTCCAGTTCTACCTGACGCTCCTCGACACCTATCTGCCCGACCAGGACGAGCGGGCGCGGGCGTTCGCGGCGATCGAGCACATCCCGTCCATCCGCGCGAAGGCGGAGTTCTGCTTCCGCTGGATCGACTCGCTCGGGTCGCTGGACGAGCTGCGCACCGCCGCCGACCGGCGCGCGTTCCTGCTCAACCTGATCTGCTTCGCCGCGTGCATCGAGGGCCTGTTCTTCTACGGCGCGTTCGCCTATGTCTACTGGCTGCGGTCCCGGGGCCTGCTGAACGGCCTCGCGTCCGGAACCAACTGGGTTTTCCGGGACGAGTCGATGCACATGGAGTTCGCGTTCTCCGTCGTCGACACCGTCCGGGCGGAGGAGCCGGAGCTGTTCGACGCGGAGCTGACCGCGCAGGTCACCACGATGCTGGAGGAGGCCGTCGAGGCGGAACTCGCGTTCGCCCGCGACCTGTGCGGCGACGGCCTGCCCGGGATGAGCGCCGGCGACATGCGCGCCTACCTGGAGTACGTCGCCGACCAGCGGCTCGCCCGGCTCGGCCTGCCCGTCCGGTACGGGACGGCGAACCCGTTCGCGTTCATGGAGCTGCAGGACGTCCAGGAGCTGTCGAACTTCTTCGAGCGCCGCGTCTCGGCGTACCAGATCGGGGTCGAGGGCGAGGTGGCGTTCGACGAGGCGTTCTGACGAACTTTCCGGCGGGGGCGCGCGTTGAACTGGGAGAAGCTAGGCCGAGGAGGAAGAACGTGGCTTCTCTCATCGACCGGATCATGAAGTTCGTCCGGGGACCGCAGGGGCAGAAGGCCCGGGCGAAGGCGGAGCAGTTCGCCCAGAGCCCCCAGGCGCAGAAGGCGCGGGCCAAGGCGGAGCAGTTCGCGCACGGCCCGCAGGGGCAGAAGGCCCGCGCCAAGGCCGAGCAGCTCGCCCGCAGCCCGCAGGCGCAGAAGGCGCGCGCGAAGGCGGAGCGGTTCATCAACGACCCGCGCAACCAGGAGAAGGCCCGCAACCTTCTCTCGCGCCTGCGCGGCGGCCCGCGGCGCTGACCCGCCCAGGACGGCCCGCGGCGCTGACGCGCCCAGGACGGCCCGCCCCGAACCGGGGCGGGCCGTCCGGTGCGGGTCAGGTGTCGAGGTTGGCGAGGTAGGACTCGTTGCCCTGGGCGCCCGCCGCCGCGTCCGGCGGGACGATCTCCTCCAGCCGCGCGAAGACGGACGCGTCCAGCGCCAGGTCGCCGGCGGCGGCGTTGGCGCGGGCGTTCGCGGCCTTGCGGGTCCCCGGGATCGGCAGCGCGCCCCGCTCGACCAGCCAGGCCAGCACCAGCTGCGCCGTCGTGACGCCCTGCTCGGCGGCGAGCGTCGCCACCCGGTCCGCGAGGGAGACGTTCCGTTCCACGTTGCCGGCCTGAAAGCGGGGGTTGCCGCGCCGCCAGTCGCCCGCCTCCAGATCGTCGAACCCGCGGACCTGGCCGCCGAGGAGCCCGCGCCCGAGCGGGCTGTAGGCGACGAACGCGACGCCCAGCTCCGCGCACGCCGGGATCAGCTCCCTCTCGGGCGCCCGCTGGAACGGCGAGTACTCGGTCTGGAGCGCGGTCACGGGGTGGACGGCGTGCGCGCGGCGCAGCGTCCGCGCCGACACCTCCGACAGCCCGTACCCGCCGATCTTCCCGGCCCGGACGAGGTCGCCCAGCGCGCCGGCCGTCTCCTCGATCGGGGTCGTGGGGTCGAGCCGGTGCAGGTAGTACAGGTCGACGTGGTCGGTCCGGAGCCGCGCCAGGCTGGCGTCCAGGGCCTTCCGGACGTACTCGGGCCGCCCCATGCCGGGCACGAGGATCCCGTTCGCGTCCTGGTTCCCGCCGAACTTGGTCGCGAGGACGTACTCGTCCCGCCGCTTCTCCAGCATGCGGCCGATCAGGGTCTCGCTGGACCCGGCGCCGTAGATGTCCGCGGTGTCGACGAACGTGACACCGGCGTCCAGCGCGGCCAGGAGCGCGTCGGCGGCGGCGTCGCCCTCCTCGACGCCGCCGTACACCGGCGCCAGGGTCATGGCGCCGAACCCCACCGCCGACACCCGCGGGCCGCCCGTTCCAAGGGTGCGATAGCGCACTGGTGAGCCACCTCTCGTCTCTCAGGGATACGCCTTCACCCTGCCTCCGGTCCGCCGGGACGACCAGTGCCCGCCGATGGCTAGGACCCGGAGGGCTAGGCTCCGGGCACACTGGAGGCCATGGCGACACGCGAGATGGCGGACTTCCTGCGCTCCCGGCGCGACCGCATCAAACCCTCGTCCGTGGGCCTGCCCGACGGCGGGCGGCGCCGCGCCCCCGGCCTGCGCCGCGCGGAGGTGGCGCTGCTGGCCGGGATCAGCCCCGACTACTACATGCGGCTGGAGCAGGGCCGCGGCATCCGCCCCTCGCCGTCGGTGCTGGACGGCCTCGCCCGGGCGCTCGTCCTCAACGACGACGAGCGCGACCACCTCTACCGGCTGGCGCTGTCCCTGCCGTCGCCGCCCTCCGCCGGAGCGCACGCGGCTCCGGGCGGGGCGGCGGACGGCCCGGTCGACCCGTCGGTGCGACGGCTGCTCGACGCGATCGACCCCGTCGCGGCGTACGTGATCAACCCGCGGCTGGACGTGCTGGCCTGGAACCGGACGGCCGCCGCGCTCATGCCGCACCTGGCGGAGGCGCCCCCGGCGCGCCGCAACATGCTGCGGTACGCGCTCTGCGACCCGCGCGCCCGCACGTTCTACGTGGAGTGGGAGGAGGTGGCCCGGCACGGCATCGCGCAGCTGCGCACCGCCACCGGCCGCGACCCGGACGACCCGGCGACGCGGGCCCTGGTCCGCGAGCTGTCCCGGACCCCGCACTTCGGCACCTGGTGGGACCGGCAGGACGTGAAGGGTCCGGGGATGGGCCGCAAGGAGTACCGGCATCCGGTGGTCGGCCGGCTGTCCCTCGACTACATCGGCATGGTGTTGCCGGGGACGCCCGACCACCAGTTCGTCACGCTCACCGCCCCCGAGGAAGGTCCCACGCGGGCCGCGCTGGAGAGGCTCGCCGTCATGGCCCGCTCTTGAGCGGCGGCCTCCGACGCGTAAGTACGGCTAAGGCTTCCCGCAATGAAAAGTAACTGGATCTTTGCTCTGGGGTGCGGGACGTTGGCCGCATGCTCTCCCGCTTCGGTTCCGCTCACTTCCTCGCGCTGGCGGGCACCGTCGTGCTGTGGGCCTCGGCCTTCCCCGCCATCCGGGTCGGCATCGACGGCCTCGGCGTGGCGGCCCTATCGTTCCTGAGGATCGTGGTCGCGGCCATGGCGCTGTGCGCGGTGGCGCCGCTGGCGAAGGTGCGCGCGCCCCGGCGCCGCGACCTGCCGATGATCGCCCTGTGCGGGGCCACCGGCGTCACCGCCTACCAGGCGCTGCTCAACTGGGGCGAGGTCCGGGTGGAGGCCGGGACCGCGAGCCTGCTGATCGCGACCGCCCCCGTGTTCAGCGTCCTGCTGGGCAGCCTGGTCCTCAAGGAGCGGCTGACCCGCACCGTCGTCGTCGGCAGCGTCATCGCGCTCGCCGGCGCGGCCATGGTCGGCCTGGCCGAGGGCGCCGGCGGGTTCACCGTCTCGGCGCTCATCGTCCTGGCCGCCGCCGTCGTCCAAGGGACGTACCACTTCGCGACCAAGCCCCTGCTCCGCCGTTACACCGGGCTGGAGGTCGCCACTTACGCGATGGTCGCGGGAACCGTCTTCGCGCTGCCCCTGCTCCCCGCCGCGTGGCCCGCCGCCGTCCACGCACCGGCGGACGCGCTGGCCTCCGCCCTCTACCTGGGCCTGTTGCCGTCCGCGCTCGGCTTCGTGATCTGGGCCTACGCCGTCGCCCGCCTGCCGCTCGCGGCCTCCACGGCGGCCCTGTACCTGGTGCCGCCGGTGGCGCTGATCGTCTCCTTCGTCTGGCTCGGCGAGGTGCCCCACCCGATCGAGCTGGCGGGCGGTGCGGTCAGCGCGGCGGGCGTGATCCTCATCCACCGGAGCGGGGCGGCTCCGGACCCCGACGACGCCCCGGAAAGCGACGAGCCCGAGGCCGTCGGGACACACTTGGAGCCACCCCGATTCGAGCGATCCAAGTAAGGAGCCCGTCCGTGCTCGACGTACGCCGTCTGCGGATCCTCCAACACCTGGCCGCCTATGGCACCGTCGCCGCCACCGCCGAGGCCCTGCATCTGACGCCGCCCGCGGTCTCCCAACACCTCGCCGCCCTGCAGAAGGAAGCGGGCACGCCCGTGGTGGAGAAGGTCGGGCGCACGCTCCGGCTGACCGCGGCCGGAGAGCTGCTGGTGGCGCATGCGGAGATCATCCTGGCGGAGCTGGCGGCGGCCGAGTCGGGGCTGGCCGCCCTGCAGACCGGCCGGCAGGGCATCGTCCGGATCGCCGCCTTCCCCTCCGCCGCCCGCGCTCTCATCGCGCCCTTGTGGCGGCGGCTGGCCGACGCGGACGCCTCGCAGGCCCCTTCGCTGCGGCTGTCCGTCGTGGAGCCCGACGAAGCCCTCGACCAGCTGCGCAAACGCTCCACCGACCTCGCTCTGGTGCACAGCTACACCGTGCTGCCGCGCGACTTCCCCGCCGCGTGCGAGCAGGCCGTCCTGATGGAGGAGCCGGTGCTGCTCGCCCTGCACCCCGCCCAGGCCGACGCGCTGCACCTGACCGCCGGGCAGCCCGCGGACCTCTCGCTTCTGGCGGACGTGCCGTGGCTGGCGCCCGGGCCGGAGACGTCCTGCCACGAGATGATCCAGCGAGCCTGCGGCACCGCCGGATTCGTCCCGGACATCCGTGCCTGCGGCAGCGATTTCGCCGTGCTGACCGCCCTGGTCGCGGCGGGCGCGGGCGCCGCGCTGGTCCCCCGCATGGCGTTGCCGGAGACGACCGGCGCCGTCAGCCTCCATCCCCTGGCCCAGCCCGTCTCCCGGACGATCTACACCGTCAGCCGGGCGGGCACCGGCAAGCGCCCCGACCTGCGGCGCGTGCTGGAACTGCTCCACGACACGGCCGCCGGCGCGCCCCGCGGCTGACCTCGGGCCGGCCGCCGGGTCAGCGCGGGTCGCCGGCGTCGGACGGGTCGGTGGTGTCGGCGGCGTGGGCGGGGTCGGCGGCGTGGGCGGTCAGGCGGTCCAGGAGGGCGGGGAGTTCGGCGAGGAGGTCCTGTTCGGCCGGGGTGAGGGCGGCGGCGATGGCGGTGGCGAGCCGGTCGCGGCGGGCGCGGCGGTCGCGGTCGAGGGCGGCGCGGCCCTCGGGCGTGATCGCGATGACGCGGCCCCGGCCGTCGTGCGGGTCGTGGCGCCGGTGGACGTAGCCGAGGTCTTCGAGGTCCTTGACCGTCCGGCTCTGGCTCTGGTGCCGGACGCGGCGCCGCTGCGCGAGCGAGGCGATGCTCGCCTCGCCGTCGCGGTCGAGGAGGCCGAGCGTCTGCGCGATCGGCGGGGCGAGCGCGTCGGCCCGCGACCGGGTGGTGCGGACGAGCGCGCCGATGGACGTGCGCAGCCGCTCGGCGAGGTGCTCGTGGTCCGGCATGGCGGCCTCCGGCCTCCGGGGGATGCGGCGTCCCGGCCAGTCTATACAGCAAAGGTGTACAGTTGAAGCTGTACACCTTTGCTGTATGAGTTCGCCGGGCAGCTGATGTTCGCCGAGCGATTGATGGAAGGAAGGCCGCCGATGCAGCTGACCAAGCACGCCCACGCCTGCGTCGTCCTGGAGAAGGACGGCACCACGATCGTCATCGACCCGGGGACGTTCACCCCGGACGCGGAGGCCGCCGTCGCCGTCGCGGACGCCGTCCTGATCACCCACGAGCACTTCGACCACTTCGACGACGCCCTGCTCGGCGCCGCCCTCGACAAGCGTCCCGACCTGCACGTCTACGGTCCCGCCTCGGTGCTCGGGAAGCTGGGCGAGCACGGCGGGCGGGTACGGGCCGTCGCGTCCGGCGACGCGCTGCACATCGGGGAGTTCGCGGTGACCGTGCACGGCGAGCGGCACGCGGTGATCCACCCCGACATCCCGATCGTCGACAACACCGGCTACCTGATCGACGGCCGGGTCTACCACCCGGGCGACGCCTACCACGTCCCCGACGTCCCGGTCGACACGCTGCTGCTGCCGACCAGCGGGCCGTGGACGAAGGTCGGCGAGGCCGTCGACTTCGTCCGGGGCGTCCGGCCGGCGCACCTGCTGCAGATCCACGAGCTGATGCTCAGCGAGCTGGGGCAGAACTCGGTCGCCGCGATGCTGAACGGCCTGACCGGCCTGGAGATGGCGCTCCTCGCGCCGGGGGACGCCCGCGAACTCTGAACCGGCGGGGGATGTCGGCGCCCTCCACTACGGTGTCCGGGCATGATCAAAAAGAGCCCCCCGCCGCCCGGCGAGGACGTCCTGGAGGTCCCGCGGTCCTGGAAGCGGCACCTGCATCCCCGGCGCGGCGGCCACCCCGGGCCGAAGACCGAGATCTCCAGGACGCCCGAGGCGGAGGTCGTCGCCCCCTACGCGGCCGGGATCGAGACGGCGCTGAGCCACGCCAAGACCGACCCGGCCCTCGCGGCGGCGGCACGGGAGCATCTCGCCGGCAAGCCGGATCCGCTGGGCGCGGCGGTGGTCGCGGTCGTCCCGGAGTCGGAGACCCATACGGGCGAGGCGACCGTCCGGTTCCTGGACGCCTGGATCACGACGTACGGGCTGCCGTTCGCCGTCCGGGCCTTCGTCGAGCGGGTCGGCGTTGCGTCCGGCAGCGCCTACGGCACCGCCAAGGGCGGTGTGGTCGCGCTGGACGCCCCGAGCTTCAACGAGTACCAGCTCGGGGATGCCGCCAAGCGGCTCCGGACGGTGCTGGCCGGCGCCGACGACGCCGCGTACCGCGAGGCCGTCGAGGTGCTCGCCGGGCTGCGCACGACGCCGATGCGCCGGATGGTCGCCGCCTACCTCGTCCCGACGGAGCTGGACTGGGTCGCCGAATGCTGTGCCCTCCCGGAGCACACGGTGCCGAGGGAGCTGCTGCTGCGGTCCCTGGGATCGGCCGAGCACCTGAAGATCCTGGGCGCCGCGGCGCGCATCTCGGTCTCCGACTGCTACTCGATCGCGAACCTCGTCACGCTGGCCGAGGGCGTGGGTCCTGCCATCGCGCCGTTCATGGCCGAGGCGTTCGACCACCACCACGACAGCGCGCCGCGCCGCAAGGGGCTGCTGGAGGCGCTGGGCCGGCTGCCGAGCGACGAGGCGTTCCGGCTCATGCTGGCGCGCTGCGGGAACACGCACATGCGCGCCGCGCTGCGCGACACGATGCGGCGGTTCCCGGCGCGCGCGGTCCGCGTCTTGGCGACGGCGGCGGCCGCGGGCGACGCCACGGCCGGGGAACTGCTGGCCGACCATCTGCGCAGCGGCGCCGTGCCCGCCCCGCCGGATCTCCCGGCGGAGGCCCGCGCGGTCGTGGAGAAGCTGACCGCGGCGGACGGCCGGGTCCCCGAGGCCTCGGCCGACGAGCTGCCCCGCCTCCTGATCGATCCGCCGTGGGCCCGCACGCAGCCGAAACGCAAGCCGGTGGTCGTGAAGGGCCTCGCCGTCCCCGAGCGGCGGGACGTCGTGTGGGAGCCCGGCGAACGCGACGCCTGGCTGGCCACGCCGATCGCCGACCCCGGCGGGGGCGGCGTGACGATCCACGCCGTCCGGCCGACGGCCGCGGTGGACCCGACCTGGGAGAAGCGGATCGCGAACATCCGCGCGGGCGTGGCGCTGCACCCGGTCGAGCGGGAGCTGTACTGGCAGGGCGCGATGCTGGCGAAGGGGCCGGAGGAGCTGGTCCGTCCGGCGCTGCGCGAGTGGCGGCCCGGCGACTGGAACCAGCGTGGGCTCGGCACGCGCAACGCGTGGAGCCCGGACCACTGGCTCCGGCCGATCATCGCCCGCTTCGGCCTCGACGCGCTCCCGGTCGCGCTGAGCTTCGCCCGCGCCCGCCCGGCGCGCGGCGCCGAGCTGCTGCTGCCGTTCCTGGACGCCGAGGTCGCCGAGGCGATGGCCGGCTGGCTGCTGCGCGTCGCCGGGGCCCGGGAGCCGGCGGCCGCCTGGTTCGCCCGGCACGGCCGGGCGGCGCTGCCCTACCTGCTCCCCGCGGCCCTCGGCAAGGCCGGGCGGGCGCGCACCGCCGCCGAGTACGCGCTCCACTTCGTCGCGGGCGGCGAGGGCGAGGACGCGGTGGTCGACGCCGCGCGCCCGCACGGCGAGCAGGCCGTCGCCGCCGTGAAGTCGGTACTGTCCGGCGACCCGGAGGACCTGGTTCCCCGGAAGAAGGCCCCGGAGTCCACCGTGAACGCCGAGGCGCTTCCCCAGGTGCTGCTGCGGGGCGGCGAGCGGGCGCTGCCCGTCCCGGCCGTCCGGCACCTGCTCACCCTGCTGGCGATGTCCGCGTCGGACGAGGCGGAGCCCGGGCTCGACGGCGTCCTGGACGCGTGCGACGAGCGGTCGCTCGCCGCGTTCGGCTGGGCGCTGTTCCGCGGCTGGCGGGAGGACGGCGCGGCGCCGAAGGACGCGTGGCGCTTCACCGTCCTCGGACGGCTCGGCGACGACGAGGTCGTGCGCGAGCTGGTGCCCCTGATCCGCGCCTGGCCGGGGGAGGGCGGCCACCATCACGCGGTGCGCGGGCTCGACGTCCTCGCCCGGATCGGGACGGACCTCGCCCTGCGCGAGCTCCACGCCATCTCCCAGAAGGCCCGGTACAAGGGCCTCAAGCAGCGCGCGCAGGAGAAGATCGAGGAGATCGCGGCTGCTCGCGGCCTCACCCCCGAGCAGCTCGGCGACCGGCTGGTCCCCGACTTCGGCCTGGACGCAGCAGGCACGCTCGTCCTCGACTACGGGCCGCGGCGGTTCACCGCCGGCTTCGACGAGACGCTGCGCCCCTACGTCCTCGACGAGAACGGCGGATGGCGGGCGGACCCGCCCAAGCCCGGTGTGCGGGACGACCCCGCACTTGCCCCCGCAGCGCACCGGCGGTACATGGACCTGAAGAAGGACGTCCGCGCGATCGCGGGCCTCCAGCTCCGGCGCCTGGAACTGGCGATGACGACGGGCCGCCGGTGGACGCCGGACGAGTTCACCGCGTTCTTCGTGCGGCATCCGCTGGTGTGGCATATCGCCCGGCGCCTGGTCTGGCTCGCGGAGCACGGCGGCACGGCGACCGCGTTCCGGCTCGCCGAGGACCGCACCTGCGCGGACGTCACCGACACCGCCGTCGCGCTGCCGGACGGTGCCGCCATCGGCATCGCCCATCCGCTGCACCTCGGGGACGCGCTCGACGACTGGTCCGGAGTCTTCGCCGACTACGAGATCACGCAGCCGTTCCCGCAGCTCGGACGGGTCGTGCACGCCCTCACCGAGGAGGAGAGGGCCGGCGGGCGGCTGGCGCGGTTCGAGAACGCGACCGTCCCGTTCGGCAACGTGCTCGGGCTGGAGCGGCGCGGCTGGCACCGGGGCCCGGTCAACTCCGACGGCGGGATCGACTGCATGGTCCGCCCGGTCGCGGACCGGCGGTACGTCGTCGTCACGCTGGCGACGGGCCTGTACGCGGGCGACGTGCGCGCTTCGGGGGACCAGACGTTCGAGGCGGTCTGGATCGGCGCCGACCCGGCTCCCGAGCACTTCTCCCATCTCGGCCTCGAAGGCGGGCCGTACCGCTTCGGCGAGCTGGACCCGGTGACCGCCTCCGAGGTGATCGCCGACCTCGAGGAGGCGACCTCGCGCTGATCCCCGGCGGGTCGGGCGGCGCGCTTGTTGCGTGCTGGACGTAACTGCGACTCATTTGCAATAGTGGCGGCATGGCCGACTACACGCTGCCCGACCTGCCGTACGACTACGCCGCGCTGGAGCCCGCGATCACCGGGGAGATCCTCGAACTGCACCACTCCAAGCACCACGCCGCCTACGTCAAGGGCGCCAACGACACGCTGGAGAGACTCGCCGAGGCGCGCGACAAGGAGCAGTTCGGGGGGCTGGTCGGCCTGGAGAAGACGTTCGCGTTCAACCTGTCCGGGCACGTCCTGCACTCGATCTTCTGGGACAACCTGTCGCCGGACGGCGGCGACCGCCCGGACGGCGAGCTGGCCGCCGCGATCGGCGAGCACTTCGGGACGTTCGAGGCGTTCCAGAAGCAGCTGACGGCCGCGACGTCCACCGTCCAGGGGTCCGGGTGGGGCGTGCTCGCGTGGGAGCCGCTCGGCGAGCGCCTCGTCGTCGAGCAGGTCTACGACCACCACGGGAACGTGGGCATGAACACCACGCCGCTGCTGGTGTTCGACGCGTGGGAGCACGCGTACTACCTGCAGTACCGCAACGTGCGTCCGGACTACGTCGAGAAGCTCTGGTCGCTCGTGAACTGGACGGACGTCAAGGCCCGCTTCGACAGGGCCCGCTTCGACAAGGCCCGCTTCGACAAGGCCCGCACGGCGTAGGGCCCGCGCGGCGTAGGCGCCGCGGGCGCCGGGGACCACGGCGCTCTCCAGGCCGGGATCGTGCTCAGAACCCTTTCCTTGCGGCCTGGAGGGCGCCGTGCCGCGTGTTACCAGCGGGTACATAGACTGGCGCGCGTGATGAGCGACTACCCGCACCAGGTGAGCGTGCCGACGCGCTGGAAGGACAACGACGTCTACGGCCACGTCAACAACGCCGTGCACTACTCGCTGATGGACACCGCCATCAACGAGTGGATGATCGGCAAGGCGGGGTTCGCGCCGCTGGACGCGCCGTCGATCGCGCTGTGCGTGGAGTCGCACTGCCAGTACAAGGCCGAGGTGTCGTTCCCGGACACGATCCGGCTCGGCCTGCGGATCGGCAAGCTCGGCACCTCCAGCGTCCGCTGGGAGATCGGCATGTACCGGGCGTCCGACGACGCGCTCATCGCCGAGGGCCACTTCGTCCACGTCTTCGTCGACCGCGAGACCCGCCGCCCGGTGCCGATCGCCGAGCCGATGCGCACCGAGATGTCCAAGCTGGTCGTCACCCCCGGTTGAGCAGCGAATGCCGGCGGCTGTAGGCGAAGTAGATGACGCAGCCGACCAGGAACCACACCGCGAACCGCACCCACGTCTGCCATTCCAGGAACGTGATGAGCCAGACCGAGAACACGATCCCGACGGCCGGGACGACCGGCATCCCCGGCGTCCGGAACTCCCGCGGCAGCTCGGGACGCCGGTAGCGCAGCACGATCACCGCGACGCACACCACGATGAACGCCAGCAGGATCCCGATGTTGGTGAGCTCCGCCGCCTCCGCGATCGGCAGGAACCCCGCGATCACCGCGGACGCGGCGCCGAGGATCCAGGTGATCCGCGTCGGCACGTGCCGCACCGGGTGCGTCCGGGCGAACCAGCCGGGCAGCAGCCCGTCCCGGCTCATCGAGAACCACACCCGCGTCGCGCCCATCATGAACGTGAACAGCACCGTCAGGACGCCGAGGATCGCGCCGACCGCGATGATGATCCCGACGGTGTTCAGGCCCACCGACTTGAACGCCGAGGAGAACGCCGCGTCCGGGTTGATGCTCCGGTAGTCGACCATCCCGGTCAGCACCAGGCAGGCCGCGACGTACAGCATCATCGAGATCGCCAGCGAGTAGATGATCGCCTTCGGCATGTGCTTGCGCGCCTCCTGCGACTCCTCCGCCGCGGTGCTCATCGCGTCGTAGCCGAACACGGCGAAGAACACCGTCGCGGCCCCGGTGAACGCGCCGGACAGGCCGAACGGGAAGAACGGCGAGTAGTTCCCGCTCCGGATCTTGAAGACGCCGACCACGATCACCAGCAGGACGATCCCGACCTTCAGGTACACCAGTGCGGTCTCGAACCGCGCCGCGTTCCGCATCCCGAGGTTCAGCACCCACGCGATCAGCAGGCACAGCAGCGCCGCGAACAGGTTGACCTTGTAGCTGCCGTCCGCCACGCCCTTAGGCTCGGTGCCCGGCGCCCCGCTCATCCACAGCGGCAGGTGGACGTGCATGAAGCCGAGCAGGTCGTCGAAGTAGCCGGATATCCCGATCGCGACCACCGCCACGATCGCGGTGTACTCCAGCAGCAGGTCCCAGCCAATAGCCCACCCGGTGAACTCGCCGAGCACCGCGTACCCGTACGTGTACGCCGACCCCGCCTTGGGGATCAGCCCGGCGAACTCCGCGTACGAGAACGCCGCCGCCGCGCTCGCCACCCCCGCGACCAGGAACGAGATCAGCACCGCCGGCCCGGCCTTCTCGTTGGCGACCGCCCCGGCCAGCGAGAAGATCCCCGCGCCGATGATGCCGCCGACCCCGATCGCGGTCAGCTGCCACAGCCCGAGCGTCCGGGTGAGGCCCGCACCCCCCGACTCGTCCTCGATCTGCTCGATCGGCTTCCGCCGGACCATCCCGTCCAGGACCGAAGGCATGCAGCCACCTCCCAGGCACCGTCGCCACGGAAGATCATGTGCCCACCCC
The DNA here is from genome assembly GCF_040651755.1 of Actinomadura sp. NPDC048394. Taxonomy (NCBI): domain Bacteria; kingdom Bacillati; phylum Actinomycetota; class Actinomycetes; order Streptosporangiales; family Thermomonosporaceae; genus Actinomadura; species Actinomadura sp. NPDC048394. Next base: position 83,199 of record NZ_JBEZJL010000008.1, read on the forward strand.
GCGCCCCCCAAACCCGCTGCCGTTCTCGGCGGAGGCGGTGTCGTAGGTGTGCTGGGCGGTGATGATCTCGGCGGCGTGGTCGCGGATCCAGCCGGTCAGGCCGCGGAGGGGGACGGTGATGCCGCGGCCGAGCGGGGTCAGGGCGTAGGTGACCGAGGGCGGGACGGTCGGCTCCACCGTGCGCAGGACGAGGCCGTCGCGGACGAGGGTGCGCAGGGTCTGCGACAGCATCTTCTCGCTGACGCCCTCGATGCGGTCGCGGAGCTCGTAGAAGCGCAGGTCGGAGGAGTCCAGCGCGGTGAGGACGAGGATGCCCCACCGGCGGGTCACGTGGTCGAGGACGACGCGGGCGGGGCAGTCGCGGCGGAAGACGTCGTCCATCAGGGCACCAACTCTCGCGGCATGGGCTTACCTATAGGTACGTACTTTCGAAAGGTTAGCCCTGTCTCCTAGCGTGGCCGGCATGGAACCAGTCGCGCTCGTGACCGGTGGGGGCCGTGGCATCGGCGCCGCCACCGCAAGGAGACTCGCCCGCCGCGGATACCGCGTGGTCGTCAACTACCTCCGCGACGAGGCGTCGGCGGAGGCCGTCGCCGCGGAGACCGGCGGGACGGCGATACGCGCGGACGTCCGCGACCCGGCGGAGGTGGCGGCGCTCGCGGCGGCGTGCGGGCCGGTCACGGCGCTGGTGTGCAACGCGAACATCGACCCGTCGTTCGGGCCGGTGCGGTCGCTGCCGTGGGAGGCGTTCATCGGGAAGGTGGAGGGCGAGCTCGCCGCCGCGTACCACGTGACCCAGGCCGTGCTGCCGGACATGCCGGCGCACGGACGGATCGTCTACGTGTCGAGCCTGAGCGCCGACCTCACGCGGCCGATGACCGGCGCGCACACGACGGCGAAGGCGGCGCTGGACGCGTTCGCGCGGCATGTGGCGGCGGAGGCGAGCCCGGTGGCGGTCAACGTGGTCGCGCCGGCCGCGGTGCGCACCGAGGGGTCGTCGGCCGCGCGGACGCCGGAGATCGAGGAGGCCCTCGCCGGACGGTCGGTGCTGGGGCGGATGGTGGAGCCGGACGACGTGGCGGCGGTGATCGCCGCGGTGGTGGACGGGTCGCTGCCCGCGGTGGCGGGCGCGCGCATCCCGGTCGACGCGGGGTTCCGGGTGCTCGCCGCGCCGTGAGCGGGCGCCGTGAGCGGGGCCGTGAGCGGGCGGCGGGCGCGGGGCCGTGAGCGGGCGGCGGGCGCGGTGGTCAGGGCTGGAGTTCGCTGGTGAGGAGGCGGGCGAAGTCGGTCTCGAAGCGTTCGTAGCCGGTGCGGAGGGCGTCGCCGGGCCAGCCGGGCGGGAGGAGTTCCGGCGGCAGGATCGGGTCGTGGAGCAGGTGGCGGAGCGCGGCGGCGGCGAGGGTGAAGCGCTCGGCGATGGTGCCGGCGCCGGTGAGGGACGCGCGGAGCGCCTCGGCGGTGGCGGCCCAGCCGTCGAGGTCCCAGAGCGTCCGGGCGAGGACGGCGGGGTCCTGCTCGGGGCGGCCTTCGAGGAAGGTGCACTGGCGGACGACGGTCTCGGTGCGGGGCCGGTCGAGGTTGGCGGGGCGCAGCCAGGTGCCCTCGCGCAGCTCGGCGAGCCGCAGCGCGGACATGGCCTGGCGGAGGGCGGCGCGGTCGGCGGCGGGGCGGCGCTCGGCGGTGATGACGGCGATCTCCCAGGTGCCGTCCCAGGGGCGGGTGCGGGGGCGGCGGCTCTCGTCCTGGCGGGCCTGGCGCCGCAGGAGCCGGTCGGTGAGGGCGTACTTCCCGTCGGTCTGGACGAGGTCGCCGGAGGTGACCATGCGGGAGAGCGCGACGCGGATCGTGCCCTCGGCGATGCCGAACAGGTCGCCGACGCGGACGAGGTGGCGGGCGGCGAGGCGGGGCGGGTGGACGCCCAGCAGGGTGCTCAGCACGACCGAGCGCGCGGTGAGGGGGCGGATCTGGAGCGTGTCCATGGCTGCTGCGGACTTTATCCGGTGCGGGCCCGGCGGGGCGCGCCGTCCGGGTGCGGACACCGGTGAGATTACAGTCTTCCATCACGTGACAAAGAAGCGTAATGTCCGGGGCATGGCCTCTTACCTGACCGAGCCGTTCGACCGGCTCCCGTTCGGCGGCGCGGACAAGGCCCGCCGGTACGCGACGGAGCGCTACCAGGGGGCGGCGGGCCTCAACTGGTACGACTGCGACCCGACGCTGCGCTTCCTGATGCGGCGCCACCTCGGCGACGGCTTCGGCTGGGCGGAGCCGCGGCTGCGCGAGCTGGGCGCGCTCATGGGCGGCCCGGTGAACGCGTGGGCCGAGGAGACCGACCGGAACCCGCCGCGGCTGGAGAAGTACGACCGGTGGGGCCGCGACATCAGCGAGGTCGTGATGCCGGGCTCGTTCGAGGCGTCCCGGCGGGAGCTGGTGGCGACGTCGTTCACCCGGCCGGACTTCATCGCCGAGGCGAAGGCGAACGGCGTGGACCCGGCGCCGCTCGGCGTCGCCTGGAGCTACCTGCTCGACCAGGCCGACATCGGCATGGCGTGCGCGCTCGGCACGGGCGGCGACATGGTCGTCGGGCTCACCGAGCTGTTCGCGCCGGACGAGGTGAAGGAGCGCGTCCGGGAGATCTTCGCGGCGGGCGCGTTCTCCGGCGAGGCCGCGCAGATGCTCACCGAGCGGTCGGGCGGCTCCGACCTCGGGGCGCTGGAGTCGACGGCGACGCGGGACGGCGACGCGTGGCGGCTCAACGGGTTCAAGTGGTTCGCGTCGAACGCGAACGGGTCGGCGTTCGTCGTCCTCGCCAAGCCGGAGGGCGCGGTGGACGGGGTGCGCGGCATCGCGCCGTTCCTGGTGCTGCGTGAGCGGCGGGACGGGGCGCGCAACGGGGTGCGGATCCGCCGGCTGAAGGACAAGCTCGGCACCCGGTCGGTGGCGTCCGCGGAGATCGAGTTCACCGACGCGGAGGCGTTCCTGCTGGCCCCGGCGTCGAGCGCGGGCGAGGGCGGGGACGGCAAGGGCCTCGCGCGGATGATGGAGCTGACGAACGGCGCGCGGCTCGGCATCTCGATGATGGGGCTCGGCTGCGCGCGCCGGTCGCTGGTGGAGTCGCTCTGCTACACGCGGGCGCGCGAGGCGTTCGGGGCGGCGCTGGACGAGCAGCCGCTGATGCGCCGCAAGCTCGCCGAGATGATCGTCGAGACGGAGGCCGTCCAGGCGCTGGTGTTCGACGGGTACCTCGGCAAGCCCCGGCTGCGGATCGGCGCCGCGCTCATCAAGCTGCGCGCCGCGCGGCTCGGCGTGACGGCGGCGAGCGACGCGATCGAGATCCACGGCGGCAACGGGTACATCGAGCAGTGGCCGGTCGCCCGCATCCTGCGGGACGCGCAGGTCAACCCGATCTGGGAGGGCGGCGACAACATCCTGTGCCTGGACGTCCGCCGTGCCATCGAACGCAACGACGCGCACGAGCCGTTCCTCGACCGGCTCACCGAGGCCGTCGCGAACGCGCCCGGCGGCGACGATGCCACCGCCGACCTCGTGTCCGCGCGGATCGGGCACGTCCGCGAGGCGATCGGGAAGTGGCGCGGCCTCGACCGCAGCACCGCCGAGGCGCGCCTGTACCCGCTCGCCCAGTACATGGCCGACGTCTATGCGGCGGCGCTGCTGCTGGAGCAGGCCAGCTGGGAACGCGCCGACTCGGGCGCCGACCGCAAGGCGCTCGTCGCGCGCCTCTATGCTCGCAGGCACCTCGCCGACGCGGGCCCGCTGCGGGCGATCGACGCGCCGGCCGAGGACCTCGACCGCTTCAAGGACCTCGCGGACGGCGCGTTCGTCCACGTGGGGGAGTGAGATGCCGGTAAGGACCGAGCGCCGCGGGCCCGTCACGACCGTGATCATGTCCCGTCCGGAGGCGCGCAACGCCGTGGACGGGACGACCGCGGACGAGCTCGCGGCGGCGTTCCGCGCCTTCGACGCCGACCCGGACGCGAGCGTCGCCGTCCTGTGGGGCGAGGGCGGGACGTTCTGCGCGGGCGCCGACCTGAAGTCGATCGGCACCGAGCGGAGCCCGCGGGTGGACGCGCCGCCCGCCGACGGCCCGCTCGGCTGCACCCGGATGCGGCTGTCGAAGCCGGTGATCGCGGCCGTCGCGGGGCACGCGGTCGCGGGCGGCATGGAGCTGGCGCTCTGGTGCGACCTGCGGGTCGTCGAGGAGGACGCGACGTTCGGCGTGTACTGCCGCCGCTGGGGCGTCCCGCTGGTGGACGGCGGGACGTTCCGGCTGCCGCGCCTCATCGGGACGAGCCGCGCCATGGACCTGATCCTCACGGGCCGTCCGGTCGGCGCGCGGGAGGCGTTCGACATCGGCCTCGCGAACCGGCTCGTCTCGCCGGGGACGTCCCGGGAGGCGGCGGAGGAGCTGGCGGCGGACCTCGCCCGGTTCCCGCAGGCGTGCCTGCGCAACGACCGCATGTCCGTGCTGGACGCCGAGGGCCTGCCGGAGGACGAGGCGCTCGCCGTCGAGTACCGCCACGGCCTAGGCTCCCTGCAAGACGCCCTCGAAGGCGCCGGAAGATTCACCGCCGGCCAAGGCCGCCACGGAGACTTCACTGACCTGGGCTAATGGCGCCCGCGAGTAACCCAGCACTTACGGTCACGCCCACGGCGTTCTAAGCTCGACTTCCAACCACCCGAGCGTTGCGATCGCGAGCGAAGCCGGATTCGAGCTTGCGAGAATCCGATCGCGCAGCGAGCCCCTGGGCGAGCCGGAGCGATGCAGCGATCGCCGCAGCGCCCGTTGAAGGGAGGGCGTTCAACGCCCGACCGCCGAGGGCGGTGCAATAAAAGGAGCCGGAACACATGACCTTGACGGTGGACGAGGCGGGCCGGGCGCTCGCGGATCCGAAGGCGTACGCCGACGACGCGCGGCTGCACGAGGCGCTCGCGCTGCTGCGGCGCGAGTCGCCGGTGCGGTGGGTGGAGGCGCCGGACTACACGCCCTTCTGGGCGATCACGAAGCACGCGGACGTGCTGGAGATCGAGCGGAACCACGAGATCTTCCTGAACGCGCCCCGGCCGCTGCTCGGCACCGCCGAGTTCGACGAGCTGAACCGGCAGCGCGCCGAGCAGGGCATCGCGCTGCGCACGCTGATCCACATGGACGACCCCGACCACCGGGTCATCCGGGCGATCGGCGCGGACTGGTTCCGGCCGCGCGCGATGCGGGCGCTGGAGCCGCGGGTGAAGGAGCTGGCGAAGCGGTACGTCGACCGGATGGTGGAGTTCGGCGGCGAGTGCGACTTCGCGCGGCAGGTCGCGGTGCACTTCCCGCTGTACGTCATCCTGTCGCTGCTCGGCCTGCCGGAGAGCGACTTCGACCGGATGCTGAAGCTGACGCAGGAGCTGTTCGGCGGCGACGACGACGAGCTGCAGCGCGGCCAGTCGAACGAGGAGAAGCTGCAGGTCCTGCTGGACTTCTTCGCGTACTTCCAGGGGCTGACGGAGGAGCGCCGCAAGCATCCGACCGACGACCTCGCGTCCGCCATCGCGAACGCGCGGATCGACGGCGAGCCGCTCAACGACTTCGACACCGCGTCGTACTACGTCATCATCGCGACGGCCGGGCACGACACGACCAGCGCGACGATCGCGGGCGGCCTGCAGGCCCTCATCGAGCACCCCGACCAGCGGAAACGGCTCACCGAGAACCCGGAGCTGATGCCGCTCGCGGTGGACGAGATGATCCGCTGGGTCACGCCGGTGAAGGAGTTCATGCGGACCGCGACCCGCGACTACGAGCTGCGCGGCACGACGATCCGCGAGGGCGACGCGGTGCTACTGTCCTACCCCTCCGCGAACCGCGACGAGGACGTGTTCGACGACCCGTTCGCGTTCGACGTGGGCCGCGACCCGAACAAGCACCTGGCGTTCGGGTTCGGCGTGCACTACTGCCTGGGCGCGGCGCTGGCCCGCATCGAGGTCCGCGCCTTCTTCGAGGAGCTGCTGCCGCGGCTCGGCTCGATCGAGCTCGCGGGCCCGGCGGAGAGCATCGCGACCACGTTCGTCGGCGGCCTGAAGCGGCTGCCCGTCCGCTACTCGCTGGCCTGAGAGGACGCCCTCGTGCAGATCGACGCCGCGGTGCTGCGCGCCGCAGACGCCCCCTACGCGATCGAGCGCGTGGAGCTCGCCGACCCCGGGCCGGGCGAGATCGTCGTCCGGATCGCGGGCGTCGGGATGTGCCACACCGACCTGCTCGGCCGGGTGCCGGGCGACCTGGTCGGCAAGCCGGTGATCCTCGGGCACGAGGGGTCCGGGGTGGTCGAGGCGGTGGGGCCGGGCGTCGCCGGCGTCACCCCGGGCGACCATGTGGTCATGTCGTTCGACTCGTGCGGGACGTGCGCGAACTGCCGGGACGCCAAGCCCGGCGCGTGCCCGCAGATGGCCGCGCTGAACATGATCGCGGTGCCGCTGGACGGCACGCCCCGCGCCCTCGACGCCGAAGGGAACGCGGTCGGCAACCGGTGGTTCGGGCAGTCGTCGTTCGCGTCGCACGCGCTCGGCACGGTGCAGAACGTGGTCCCGGTGACCAAGGACGTGCCGATCGAGAAGCTGGGCCCGCTCGGCTGCGGCGTGCAGACCGGCGCCGCGTCGGTGCTGATCTCGCTCGGCGTGCGGGCCGGCGACAGCCTCGCGGTGTTCGGCGCGGGCGCGGTCGGGCTCGCGGCGGTGATGGCGGCGAAGGTCGCGGGCGCCACCACGATCGTCGCGGTCGACCTGAACGACGCGCGCCTCGACCTGGCCCGCGAGCTCGGCGCCACCCACACGATCAACGGCGCCGACGACGACATCGCCGGGCGGATCCGGGCGCTGTCGGGCGGCGAGGGCGTCCAGTACTCCTTCGACACGACCGCCGTCCCGTCCGTGGTGTCGGCGGCCGTCGCGTCGCTGCGCACCACCGGCGTCTGCGGCCTCGTCGGCGTCGGGTCCGAGGAGTACCGGCTCGACCCGAACCTGCTGCTCATGGGCCGGACGGTCAAGGGCATCATCGAGGGCGACGCCGTCCCGCACACCTTCATCCCGATGATGATCGACCTGTGGCGCAAGGGCGTGTTCCCCTTCGACCGCCTCATCGAGACCTACCCGCTCGACCAGATCAACCAGGCGGAGGCGGACACGACGTCCGGCAAGGTCGTCAAGCCCGTCCTGATCCCCTAGACATCCCCTAGACGGCGCGGTATCCCCTAGACGACGCGGTGGAGGAGGTCGCGGCCGGAGGCGAGGCGGCGGCAGTTCTCCGCCGCGACCTCGAAGTACCGGTCCCACGTCTCGCCGGTCAGCCACGCGACGTGCGGCATCACGGCGACGTTGCCGAGCGCGAGCAGCGGGTTCCCCGGATCGACCGGCTCGCGCTCGAACACGTCCAGGCCGGCGCCGCCGAGATGTCCGGACGCCAGTGCCGCGACCAGCGCGGACTCGTCGATCACCGCGCCGCGCGCCGTGTTCACCACGACGGCGCCGGGCGGCAGCAGCGCGAGCCGCTCGGCGTTGAGGAGGTGGTGCGTCTCGTCGGTCAGCGGGATGTGCACCGACAGCACGTCGCTCGCCCGCAGCAGGTCGTCCAGCTCCCGCCAGGACGGGTCGTCGCGGCGCGGCCGCCGCGAGGTGTACAGGACGCGGGCGCCGACCGCCTCCAGCATCCCGCGCAGCAGCCCCGCGATCTCGCCGCCGCCGAGCAGCCCGACGGTCCGGCCCTTCAGCTCGCCGCCGACCAGCGACCGGGCGGCGGGCCAGCCCTCGCCGCGCCGCGTCCGCGCGTCGAACGCGACCAGCTTGCGCAGCGCCGCGAGCATCAGCAGCAGGCTCGTCTCCGCGACGGCCTGCGCGTTGCGGCCCGGCATGTTCGCGACCGCGATCCCGCGCTCGGCGGCGGCGTCCAGGTCGATCGTGTTCACCCCGGTGCCGAGCTTCTGGATCAGCTTCAGCTTCGGCGCCCGGTCCATGTCGGCGGCGGTCAGCGGGCGCAGCACATGCCAGATGACCTCGGTGTCCGGCAGCAGCTCGTGGAAGCGGGCGTCGTCCTGCTCGGAGCAGGAGACGATGTCCAGGCCGGGCTCGGTGTGGTCCATGTCGTAGTGCAGCAGCACCCGCATCCTGGTCCCTCTCGGTCGGTTCACGTTCGCCGAACCCAGTCGCCGCGACCGGTGTTCCGCGGGCTATCTTTCCGATCGTGACGCATACCGCGAGCCCCGGAGGGGCCGCCCCCGACGGACGCGCCGCCTCCGCGCTCCGCTTCCTCGCCGAGATCATCGCCTGGGTCGCCGCGCCCTGGGCCCTCGCGCCGCACTCGATCGTCCTCGCGGTGCTCGCCGACGTCGTCCTGATCGGCCTGCCGACCGTGTTCTCCACGCCCGGCGACAAGGCCCGCGTGATGGTCCCGGTGCCCGGCGCCGTGACGATCGGGCTGGTGCTCCTCCAGCTCGCCGCGGCCGTCGCCGCGTCCTGGGCCGCCTGGCCCGTGCCCGTCGCCATCGCGGTGACGGTGCTGTGCGCGGCGGTCGTCGTGTTCGAGCAGCCGCGCTGGCGGTGGTTGGTCCGCCGCGCCCCGGAAAGGGAACCGGTATGACGGCATCCTGGCTTCCCGACCTGCCGATCGTCCAGGCGCCGATGGCGGGCGGGCCGTCCACGCCGGAGCTCGCCGCGGCCGTGTCGGACGCGGGCGGGCTCGGGTTCCTCGGCGCCGGCTACAAGACGGCCGGCGCCATGCGCGCCGACATCGACCGGGCGCGCGCGCTGACGTCCCGCCCGTTCGGCGTGAACCTCTTCATGCCGTCGCACGACGACATCGACCCCGCCGCCGTCGCCGCGTACCGCGACGCGCTCGCGCCCGAGGCGCGGCGGCTCGGCGTCGACCCCGGCACCCCGGCGGCCCGCGACGACGCCTACGACGCCAAGATCGCCGACCTGCTGTCCGCCCCGCCCGCCGTCGTGAGCTTCACGTTCGGCTGCCCGGACGGCGCCGTCATCCGCGCCTTCCAGGAGCGCGGCGTCACCGTGGTCGTCACCGTGACGACCGCCGAGGAGGCCCGGCTCGCGTCGGCCGCCGACGCGCTGTGCGCGCAGGGCACCGAGGCGGGCGGGCACCGCGGCTCGTTCACCAACACCTTCGACGGCGCGCTCTCGCTCCGCGACCTGCTCCGCGACGTCCTCGCCATCACGGACCGTCCGGTCATCGCCGCAGGCGGCCTCGGCACCCCGGACGACGTCGCCGGGATCCTGTCGCTGGGTGCCGTCGCCGCCCAGCTCGGGACGGCCTTCCTGCGCTGCCCCGAGAGCGGCGCGAGCGCCCTGCACAAGGCTGCGCTCGCCGACCCCCGCTTCACGTCCACCGCGATGACCAGGGCGTTCAGCGGACGGCCCGCGCGCGGCCTGGTCAACCGGTTCCTCACCGAGCACTCCGCCGGCGCGCCCGCCGCCTACCCGGACGTCCACTACGTGACGTCGCCGCTCCGCAAGGCCGCCGCCGCGCAGGGCGACCCGGACATCGTCAACCTGTGGGCCGGCACCGCGTTCCGCGCCGCCGCCGAGAGCCCGGCCGCCGACCTGGTCGGGCACCTGGCGTCCCGCCTCTGAGCCGCGGCCGCGCTCGCCTTTCCCGGTCGCGTCAGCCGACCGGGTCGTCCCGCAGGTTGCGCGGATGGCAGGCGACGTGGCGCCCGTCGCGGGTGAGGCCGGCGCCGCGCACGAGGTGGTCGGTGCCGTAGCCGCGGCGCTGCTGGTACGCCCAGTAGGCGGTGCGGGACGGGCCGGTCCACCGCTCGAAGATCATGACCTCGCGGGCGTCCGGGCCACCGGTCGCGTTGACGACGAGGTCGCCGGGCCCGAGCCGCGCGGGCGGAATCCGGTCGCAGTAGGACGCCAGCAGCGCGGCCGAGTTGGGGCCGGGCGCCGGTAACCCGAGCGCCATGGACGCGTACCCCGACCCGTCGGCCCGGTAGCCCTGGTAGCTGGCCGCCTGGTCGTAGGGCACGCGGCCCGGCGCGTGCGGATGCCAGTTCTGCGCGCGCGCGACGACCTCGTGCCGGTAGATCGCGTGGACGGTGGCGTGGGTAGCGCGCGCGGGCGAGGCGGACGCGCGCGCGGGCCCGTGCGGGGTCTCCTGCGCGTTGGTGCGCAGCGTCGTCCCGAGCAGCACGCCGGCGGCCCCGGAGACGAGCACGCATCCCGCCACGGCACCGATGAGCACCATCTTCGGACCACGCCTCCTCGGCACCGGCGGCAAGGAGCCTGACGATTCAGGCGACCCGCCCGTGGTCGGCGTAGGCGTCGCGCTGCCGGGCGCTGCCGGTTCGTCGTCGGGCACGGCCGTCTCGCCGTGCGGCGGGGTCGTTTCGCGGGTCGGCGCGGTCGGCGCGGTCGGCGCGGGCGGCGTGGTCAGCTCGCCGGGCGGCGCGGCCGTCGGCGCGACGTCGGGCGTTCCGGACGCGGCGGCCGCCTCGCGGGCCTGATCGGCGACGTCCCAGAGGGCCTCCAGGCGATGCCGGTCCCCGCCGCACAGCTGCGCCAGCGCCGTGACGGCGGTGCGCGGCACGAAGGTCTCCCCGCCGAGCCAGCGGCTCCACGACGACCGGCTGGCGTGCGTCCGGCGCTCCAGGGAGCGCAGGTCGTGCCCGGACGCCGTGCGCAGCTCGCGCAGCTCGGTGAGCAGGACGCGGACCGCGTCCGGCAGGTCGTCGGGCAGTGGGGCCGGCGGGCGGCTTCGGCTCATCGGTGCATCTCCTGCAGGTCGGACCGCAGGCCCGCAATGGGCCGCGGGCAACGCCCGGCACTCTCCGTCGCGGCGGACCATTATGCCCAGTCCGGCCGCTGGAATGGCCGGAACCGCGATCGTCGCCGTGCGTTCCCGAATGCGCACCAAGGGTGATCGGCAGCGGTGTCCCGCAAAGGCCCGGCTGTCCCGCCCGCGTCCCGTCCGGAGGGGTGTCTCTGCTGGTCAGAGCCTTGCCCGTGTCTCTTTGTCCCAACCTGGCCGCAAGGCCTCCGCACCTCCGCAGAACGGTCCCTAACGTCTGCCGGGTCGATCGACGAAACCCGCTCACGGCGTCCTCGCGGACGCAATTCAACGACCATTCACGGAGGTTCATCAATGGCTTCCCCTCGGGCCATCCTCATCGGGGCCGGCTCCCTCGCGCTCGCCGCCGGCACCGCCGCCGGGCTGATCGGGCTGACGTCCCCCGCCGAGCACTCCGCGGCGCCGCAGGGCGCGCGGCTGCAGGCCGACGCCGGCGCGACCGTCGCGGTCGCGTCCGTCCCGAAGGTGACCCGCGCGCAGGTCATCGCCCGGGCCAAGACCTGGCACCCGCACACGAGCAGCCGCGTCCCCTACAGCCAGTCCAAGACCCACGGCGGCTACCGCACCGACTGCTCGGGCTACGCGTCCATGGCGCTGCGGCTGCCGAAGCCCGGCCCGAACACGGTCGGCCTCGCGTCCTCGACCTACAGCAAGCGGATCTCGATGTCGCAGCTCAAGATGGGCGACCTCGTGATCGACGCGATCGGGAGCAACACCACCCGGCACGTCGTCATCTTCGAGAAGTGGACGAGCAGCAAGCACACGGCCTACTGGGCCTACGAGCAGCGGGGCCACTACGGCACGGACCACCGCACCCGCACCTACGGGCTGGCCAAGGGCAGCCAGTACAAGGCGTACCGCCCGAAGAACATCACCTGACCGCTCCCCTCAGAGGCCCGGCCGGTGCGCCCCACTCCGGCCGGGCCTCGCCCTTCCCTGCGGCGCGGTGGCGGTTTCCCTCCCGTGGGGGAGGCGGGTCGTGCCGCCGGGGGAGGTGCGGCGGGGGGTGCGCGCGCGACCGTCGAGGCATGACTGATTCCGCTGTTGCCGCCGCGCGCCCCCGGCGGCTGCAAGCCATATGGGCCTCCGCGCACGCGCCCGCCGCCGGGACGCCGCGCTGGGCGCGGACCGCCGCGCTGATCGTGCCGCTCGCCGTGCTGCCGTCCAGCCTGTGGCGGATCGCGGCCGTCGCGCTGCACCTGCCGATCGTCCGGGACACGGGCGGCGACGAGAGCGGCAACCTGCCGGCCTGGATGCCGATCGAGCTGTACGTGGTGCTGCTGTCGGTCCTTTCGGAGCTGCTGGCGTTCACCGCGGTCGGGCTCGTGTCGACGTGGGGCGAGGTGTTCCCGAGGTGGGTGCCGTTCCTGCGCGGACGCCGCGTGCCGACGCTCGCCGCGGTCGTCCCGGGCGCGATCGGCGCGGCCATCCTGACGAGCCTGTGGACGTGGGCGGTCGCGATGCTGGCGGTCGGCCGCAACCTCACGGGCGAACGGCTCACCGCCGACTCGCCGCTGAACGTCCACACTTGGCAGGGCGCCCTGGCCGTCGTCGCCTACATCCCGCTGGTCGCCTGGGGGCCGCTGCTCGCGGCCGTCACGTTCGCCTACTACCGGCGCCGCGCCCACGGCGCCTGAGACGGGGTGCCGTCAAGGAGGACGGCGGCCAGCCGGGTCGGCTCGGCGCGTTCGGGAGGTGAACGGGGGTGGTCAGTGCGGCTGCCGGGCGCGCAGGAGGAGGTCTTGGAGCGCGCCGAGTTCGTCCTGGCCGAGGCCGCCGAGGGGCGAGTCCTTCGCGAGCAGTTCGAGCAGGCGCGCGCGCAGGTCGGTGCCGTCCGGGGTGAGGACGAGCTGCTTGGCGCGGCGGTCCTGCGGGTGCGGGCGGCGCTCGACGAGGCCGCGCTTCTCCAGCTTGTCGACGACGAACGTGGCGTTGGACGGCTCGCAGCTCATCCGGTCGGCGAGGTCGCGCATCGTCATCGGCCCGGTCAGCTCGCGGAGCGCGGTGGCCTGGGGGCCGGTGAGCCCGAGCGTCGCGGCGCGCTCGCGGACGTGCTCCTCGATCTGCCGGGACAGCCCGGTCACCAGCCCGCACAGCTCCCGCTCGGCGGTGGCGGCGAACTCCGGATCGGTGCTCATGGCCCGAGCTTACATCAAGCTGCAATGGTTGCAGCTTGAATAGTTCTAGTTGTAAGTTTCTCGTCGTGCGGCGGCCGCAGGGCGCGGCCGTGACGAAGGGAGACACCCATGCCCACCGACACGCGGAACCGGCTCGCCACCGAGGCCGGCCCCAGCACGATCCGGCTCGGCGACCTGAAGGTCAGCTACGTCCCGGACGGCGCCGTCGCGCTCAAGCCCCGCGCGTGGCTGCCCGGCTCGACCGCGGAGTTCTGGGACGCGCACCCCGAGTACCTCGACGCGTCCGGGAACCTCGTCGCGAGCATCGGCGGGCTGCTGGTCGAGCGCGGCGACCGCGCCCTGCTGATCGACGCGGGCGTCGGGCCCCGGTCCTGGCCCGACGACCCGGCCGAGCCGTTCGGCGCGGCCCGCGGCGGCGCGCTGCTCGACGGCCTCGCCGCGCTCGGCCGCGACCCCGCGACCATCGAGGCCGTCGCCGTCACCCACCTGCACAGCGACCACGTCGGCTGGCTCTGGCCCGCCGCCCCCGCCTGCCGCCCGCCGTTCGCCGACGCGCGCGTCCTGCTCACCGCCGCCGAGTGGGAGCACCGGCACCTGTCCGGCACCGGCGCCGACATCCTCGACGGGTTCGCCGACCAGGTCGAGACGGTCGCGGGCGGCGAGGAGATCTTCCCCGGCGTCCGGGTCCGGACGACGTACGGGCACACCGCCGGGCACGCCACCTACGAGATCGCCTCGGGCGGGCGGCGGCTCATCGCGTTCGGCGACGCGCTGCACAGCCCCGTCCAGATCGACCACCCGGAGTGGTCCGCCGCGCCCGACCACGATCCGGTGCTGTCCGCCGAGGTCCGCCGCCGGCTCGTCGCCGACCTCGCCGGGCCGGACACCCTCGGCTTCGGTATCCACTTCGCCGACGTGCAGTTCGGACGGGTCGTCCCCGGCACCCCCGGCTGGCGCCCGGAGTCCCGATGACCCGCCTCGCCGGGCGGCGCTGGCCCGCGATCATCACCGCCGCGCTCGCCGCGACCGCGGCGGTGATGCCCGGGTTCACGGTCGGCGCGCTCGCCCCGTCCATGCAGGACGCCCTGCACACGAGCAGGACCACGCTGGGGCTGGCGATGAGCGCGTTCTACGCGGCGAGCGCGCTCGGCTCGCCGGTCGCGAAGCGGCTGGCGGCGCGGCTGCCCGTCCCGGTCGCGCTGTCCGCGGCGGCCGCGGTCGCGTCGCTGTCGATGCTGGGCCTTTCGCGCGCCGGGCACGTCGCGGTCCTCTTCCCGGTGCTGGTCGTGGCGGGGTTCGCGAACGGGCTCGTCCAGCCGGCCGCCGGGCGCCTCATCGCCGCCCGCGCGCCCGACCGCCGCCGCTCCCTCGCCGCCGGGACGATCGGCGCGGCGCTCGGCGCCGGCACCCTCGTCCCGGGGCTGCTCGTCGCGCTCGTCGTCCACCCCTACGGCTGGCGCGCCGCGATGGCGATCGCCGGGCTGCTCGCGCTCGTCCCCGTCGCGCTGGCCCCGCTCACCCGCACGCCCCCGACGGAACGGCGGCGCACGGCGGCGGCGACCGCGCCGATGCCGCGCGCCGTCCGGCGGACGCTGGTCCTGTGGGCCGTCGCGGCGGCGCTGTCCGCGACCGGGAACAACGCGGTGGCCTCGTACTTCGTGCAGCTCGGCGCGCACTCCGGGGTGCCGGACGGCCTCACCGGCGACCTCCTCGCGATGAGCGCGGTCATCGCGATCGCGGTCCGGCTGGTCGCGGGCGCGCTCGCCGACCGGGCACCCCGGGGCGACCGCACGGTCATCGCGGGGATGATGCTCAGCGGCGCCGCCGGGCTCGCGCTCATCGCGGCCGGGAACCCGGCCGCGTTCCTCGCCGGCGCCGTCCTGGCGTTCTCCGCCGGATGGGGCTGGACGGGCCTGCTCCTGTCGGCGGCGCTCCGCCTCCTGCCGGACCGCGCCGAGAACGCGGGCCACACCGTCCAGGTCGGCGTCTACACCGGCGCGACGATCGCCCCGTTCACGTTCGGCGCCCTGTCGGCGTCGCTCGGCTTCGCGGCCGCCGCGCTGCTCGCCGCGGTGGCCGCCCTCGCCGCCGCGACCCTCATGGCCACGACCATCTCCGACCTCTCTGACCTGCGGCGCGTCGCCGTCATGCGGCCCGCCATGATGACGGCGCGCCGCGGATCAGCGTGCGGGGAGGACGCGGCCGGTCACCGCGCCGAGGCCTAGGCGGGCGCCGCCCGGGCCCGGCGCGGTGGCGGAGACCGTGACGGTGTCGCCGTCCTCCAGGAACGTCCGGGGCTCGCCGCCGACCTCGACCGGCTCCTTCCCGCCCCAGGTCAGCTCGATGAACGCGCCGCGCTGGTCCTTCTCCGGGCCCGACACCGTCCCGGACGCGAACAGGTCCCCGGTGCGGGACGAGGCGCCGTTCACCGTCATGTGCGCGAGCATCTGCGCGGGCGACCAGTACATCTCCCGGTACGGCGGGCGCGACACGACCTGCCCGTTCCACTCCACGACGAGGTCGAGGTCCAGGCCCCACGGGTCCTTCTCCCGCAGGTAGGGCAGCGGTTCCGGGTCCTGGAGCGGGGTCGGGACGCGGGCCGCCTCCAGCGCGAGCAGCGGCACCACCCACGGCGACACCGACGTCGCGAAGCTCTTGCCGAGGAACGGGCCGAGCGGCACGTACTCCCACGCCTGGATGTCGCGCGCCGACCAGTCGTTGACCAGCACGACCCCGAACACCCGCTCGGCGAAGCCGTCCACGCCGACCGGCGTGCCGAGCGGCGAGCCGGTGCCGACGACGAACCCGACCTCCGCCTCGACGTCGAGGCGGCGGCACGGCCCGAACGTGGGCGCGGCCTCGTCCGGCGCCTTGCGCTGCCCGCTCGGCCGGACGATGCCGGTGCCCGACGGGACCACGGTGCCCGCGCGTCCGTGGTAGCCGACGGGCAGGTGCTTCCAGTTCGGCATCAGCGGCTCGGCGTCCGGCCGGAACAGCCGCCCGAGGTTCGACGCGTGGTGCTCGGACGCGTAGAAGTCGACGTAGTCGGCGACCTCGAACGGCAGGTGCAGCGTCACCGCGTCCAGCGCGTGGACGGCGCCGTCCGGCAGGTCGTCCGAGACGGCGTCGATGATGTGCTCGCGGACCTCGACCCACCGCTCGTGGCCCTGCTCCATGAACGCGTTGAGCGACGGCCGGGAGAACACGTCGTCGCCGAGGACGGCGGCGAGGTCCACGACGGAGTCCGCGACCCGGACGCCGACGCGCGGCTCGCCGCCGTCCGGCGCGAACACGCCGTACGGCAGGTTGTCGAGCCCGTAGAGCGAACCGTCCGGGATCGGGATGCGGGTCATGCGTCTTCCTTGATCAGCGAGGCGGGGAGGAGGCCGAGGGCGGCGAGCTCGGTGAGCGGGTCGGTGATGCTGCACGTGCCGAACGACAGGAAGCGCGCGCGGGCGAAGGACGCGCGGGCGTCGCCGAGGCCGGCGACGCGGGCGGCGATGGACGCCGCGTCGCGGTCGGCGAGGACCGCGGCGACCTCGGGGACGTCCGCGCCGTGCATCGCGGCGTCGGCGGCGAGCAGCAGGTTGAGGAATCCGTGCTGGTGGAAGCCCGTCTCCGGGTCGGTGTTGCGGACCGGGTGGTGCAGCCCCGCGGTCGCCTTGAACGGGACGCCGGCGCGCACGGCGGCGAGGACCGCGGCGGCCAGCTCGTCCGGCGCCGGGTACAGGTTCGCGTGGACGCCGCCGGTGCGGAACTTCGCGCGGTGCCCGGTCTCGCCGAGCGCGGCGAGGATCGCGGGACGGCGCTCGTCGCGCGGCACCTCCACGAACACCGGGACGTCGATGCGCTCCAGGCCGCACAGCAGGTCCGCCGCGGTCATCCCGGTCGGCACCGCGACCTCGACGGCGTGCACGGCGACGGGCAGGTCCGCGGCGGCCGCGACCGCCCGCGCGGCCTGCGCGGGCCCGTTCGGCGCGGTGATCGACAGGTCGAGCGGGTCGCCGGTGAGCAGCGGGTGCAGCTGGTCCAGCGCGGTCGCGGGCAGCACGAGCGGCCCGACGAGCGCGGCGTACGGCGCGGACCGGTGCCGGCGGTGGCCCTGGACGGCGTCGGGGAGCGGCGCGAGGCCGGGCGGGAACACGGCCGCGTCGTCGCACAGGCCGCGCGCGAAGGCGGGCAGGTCGCTCATGGGGTCCGCCTTCCCGCCCAGGTCCACGCGTATGCGGGGTCCTCGCAGGCCAGGCCGCCCTCGCCGAGTTCGAGGGGGCGGAAGGTGTCGACCATGACGGCCAGCTCGTCGAAGAACTCGGCGCCGATGCTGCGCTCGTACGCGCCGGGCTGCGGGCCGTGCGCGAGGCCGCCGGGGTGCACCGACACCGAGCCCTGCCCGATGCCGGAGCCCTTGCGGGCCTCGTAGTCGCCGCCGCAGTAGAACATGACCTCGTCGGAGTCGACGTTGGAGTGGTAGTACGGCACCGGGATGGACAGCGGGTGGTAGTCCACCTTGCGCGGCACGAAGTTGCAGACGACGAAGTTGTGGCCCTCGAACACCTGGTGGACGGGCGGCGGCTGGTGGACGCGGCCGGTGATCGGCTCGAAGTCGTGGACGCTGAACGTGAACGGGTACAGGCAGCCGTCCCAGCCGACGACGTCGAACGGGTGGTTCGCGTAGGTGAAGCGCGTTCCGCCGATGCCGCGGGACGTGCGGTGCTTGACGAGGACCTCGACGTCGGTGCCGGCGGCGGTGAGGGGCTCGCCGGGGCCGTGCAGGTCGCGCTCGCAGTACGGGGCGTTCTCCAGGAACTGTCCGAACCGCGACAGGTACCGCTTGGGCGGCGCGACGTGCCCGGTGGCCTCGATGACGTAGGCGCGCAGCGGCTCGTCGCCGGAGCCGGCGGGCAGCCAGCGGTGCGTGGTGGAGGTGGGGATGACGACGTAGTCGCCCTGCTTCGCGTCGAGCGCACCGAAGATCGTCTCGACGGTCGCGGCGCCGGACTCGACGTAGACGATCTCGTCGCCGGTCGCGTTGCGGTACAGCGGCGAGTCCGCCGCGGACACGACGTAGGAGAGCCGGACGTCGGCGTTGCCGAGGATCAGCCGGCGGCCCGTGACGGCGTCGGTGCCCGCCCAGGCCTCCTTGGGGAACAGGTCGTGGAGCCGGAGGTGGCGCGGCTTGAGCGGCTGGTTCGGCGTGGTGGACGGGTCGGGCACGTCCCAGGGGCGCGAGTCGACGATCGCGGACGGGATCTCGCGGTGGTACAGCAGCGACGAGTCGGAGGAGAAGCCCTCCTCGCCCATCAGCTCCTCGAAGTAGAGCCGGCCGGACGCGTCCCGGTGCTGGGTGTGCCGTTTCGGCGGCACGTCGCCGACCCGCCGATAGTGCGCCATGGGTCCCTCGCCTCCCGCAGATGATTAATGCGTTTACTATCTCCCTGTGACACTACGGCTCCAGGCGGGCCGAGGAAAGGCCCCGGTTCCGGCCACGGAGACGAGTGGCGGAGGGCGGCGCGGCGGGACAGCGGAGCGGGCGGGCCCGCGGGTCAGCTCCGCTCGCGGACGTCGAACGCGTGCCGGCCCTCGATCAGCTTCTCCAGCAGCATGATCAGCATCCGCTGCTCGGTCTCGGTGAGCACGCCCGCCCACTGCCGCTCCCGCTCGTGCTGGCCGGCGAAGATCTCCAGCATCCGGCGGCGGCCGTCCTCGGTCAGCGACAGGATCACCGAGCGGCCGTCCCGCTCGCCCGGCGTGCGCACCATCAGCCCGTCCGCGACCAGCGTCTTCGCCAGGTTCGACACGGCGGCGCGGCTCATCCCGGCGAGCGCGGCGGCGCGGCCCGGCTCCAGCGGCCCGGCGAGCCAGGTGACGAACAGCAGCCGGAACCCCGCCCAGGAGTGCCCGCGCGGCCGGTGCACCGTGGACTCCAGGTCGTAGGTGACGATCGCGGACGCCCGGTTCAGCGTCAGCAGCAGCCGGGTCGCGAGCCGGTGCGGGAAGCCGAACTCGTCCGCCAGCCGGCCGCCGGCGAGATCGACGAACGACCAGAAGTCCAGGTCCGCGGGCTCGTCGTCCATGGCCGCCAGCCTAGCCCCGGGCGGCCGCCGAAGTGATACAGGGTTTGATCACTCTGCGACGTGTCGCCGGGACGATCATGGGCACGTCTCCCTGTGCAGTCGGCGAGTGGGGGGATCATGGCGACGGTCGCGGACCAGTTCATCCAGGTGCTCCGCCAGGCGGGCGTCCGGCGGATCTACGGCGTGGTGGGCGACAGCCTCAACCCGGTGGTGGACGCGGTCCGCCGCACCGGCGGGGACATCGAGTGGGTGCACGTCCGCAACGAGGAGGCCGGCGCGTTCGCCGCCGCCGCCGAGGCGCAGACGACCGGGCGGCTCGCCGTCTGCGCGGGCAGTTGCGGCCCGGGCAACACCCACCTGATCCAGGGCCTGTACGACGCGCACCGGTCGGGGGCGCCCGTCCTCGCGCTGGCCTCGCAGATCCCGAGCACGCAGATCGGCAGCGGCTACTTCCAGGAGACGCATCCCGAGCGGCTGTTCACCGAATGCAGCCACTACTGCGAGCTGATCAGCACGCCCGGGCAGATGCCGCGCATCCTGCGCACCGCGATCCAGCACGCCGTCGGCCTCGGCGGCGTCGCCGTCCTCGCGCTGTCCGGGGACGTCGCGAGCAAGGACGCCGAGAACCCGACCGGCGAGCACGACTTCCTCTTCCGCAAGGGCATCGTGAAACCGCCCGCCGAGCAGGTCGACCAATTGGCGCACGCCCTCAACCGGGCGCGGAAGCCGATGCTGTTCTGCGGGTCCGGCGTGCAGAACGCGCACGCCGAGGTGATGCAGCTCGCGCACAAACTGCTGTCCCCGATCGGGCACGCGCTGCGCGGCAAGGAATGGATCCAGTACGACAATCCCTTCGACGTCGGGATGAGCGGGCTCCTCGGTTACGGCGCGTGTTATGAGGCGATGCAGGAGGCGGACCTCGTCCTCATGCTCGGCACGGACTTCCCCTACGACCCGTTCCTCCCGGGCCGCCACACCATCCAGATCGACGACGATCCCGCCAAGCTCGGACGCCGCACGCCGCTGACCCTCGCCGTCCATGGCGACGTCGGCGAGACGCTCCGGCTCGTCATGGACAAGGTCGAGCAGAAACGCGACCAGTCCTATCTGGACGAGATGCTGCACCGGCACACGCGTGCGTTGGAGGGCGTCGTCTCCGCCTACACGCGCGACATCGAGAAGCACATTCCGATCCATCCCGAATACGTCGCGGACGTCCTCGACGACCTCGCCGCCGACGACGCGATATTCACCGTCGACACCGGAATGTGCAACGTCTGGGTCGCCCGCTACATCACGCCGAACGGCCGCCGCCGCGTGATGGGCTCGTTCGTCCACGGCTCCATGGCGAACGCGCTGCCGCACGCGATCGGCGCGCAGTACGGCGCGCCCGGCCGCCAGGTCGTCTCCGTCTCCGGCGACGGCGGGCTCGGCATGCTGCTCGGCGAGCTGCTCACGGTGAAGCTGCACCGCATCCCGGTCAAGATCATCCTGTTCAACAACGCGTCGCTCGGCATGGTGCGGCTGGAGATGATGGTGGACGGCCTGCCGTCCTACGAGACCGACCACGAGGCCGTCGACTACGCCGCGATCGCGCAGGCCGCCGGCATCGAGGCCGCGCGCGTCGAGCGTCCGGCCGACGTCCGCAGTGCGATGGCCACCGCGCTCGCCGCGCCCGGCCCGTACCTGCTGGACGTCGTCACCGACCCGAACGCCCTGTCGATCCCGCCGCACATCACCCCGCAGCAGGTGAAGGGGTTCGCGCTCGCCGCCGGGAAGACCGTGCTGACCGGCGGCGTCGGCAAGATGCTCGACCTGGCCCGCAGCAACCTCCGCAACATCCCCCGCCCCTAAGGCGCGGTCACCCGGAGTCCGCCACCGCGCGGGCGTGGGCGATGAGCCGGCGCAGCGCCGGGTTCCGGTTGGCGCGGTGCCACGCGAGCGCGATCGGGACGGTCGGGACGGGATCGGCGAACCGCCGGGTCACGACGCCGGGAACGTGCAGCGTGCCCGCCTTGCCCTCGGTGATGAACGTGATGCCGTGCCCCGCGGCCACGGCGTGCAGCATCCGCTCCTCCTCGGGTTCCCAGTGCGCGACGGTCGGCCGGACGCCCTCGCCGAAGACCTGGTCGAGCATCCGGTCCCACATGCCGGGGCCGTGCTCGCGCGGCCACCAGACCAGCGGGCGGCCCGCCACGTCGGCGGTGCGCAGCCGCCGCTTGCGGGCGAGCGGGTCGTCGCCGCGGACGGCCGCCACGATCGCCTCGTCGCCGATCTCCAGGACGGCGAGGTCGTCGCGCAACTCGATGGGCGGCCGGACGATCGCCGCGTCGATGGCCCGCTCGCGCAGCCGCTGCTCGTGCAGGCCGGTGAAGCCGCTGGTCAGCTGAACCTCGACGGCCGGGTGCGCGGCCCGGAACCCGTCGACGAGGTCGGTGACGGCGCCGCCGGGCGCGGACCGGGTGAGGCTGACGGTGAGCCGCCCGGCCTCCCCGGTCCCGTGCCGCCGGACGAGGTCGGCGGCCGCGTCGGCGCGGGCGAGGACGTCGCGGGCGGCGGGCAGCAGCGCGGCCCCCGCCCCGGTCAGCGCGACGCCGCGCCGGTTGCGGGCGAACAGCTCCGCGCCGAGCTCGCGTTCGAGCGCCTTGATCTGCTGGCTCAGCCCGGGCTGGGCGACGTGCAGGCGCCGTGCGGCGCGGCCGTAGTGCAGCTCCTCGGCGACCGCCACGAAGTACCGCAGATGCCGCAACTCCATGCCGCCGACGATAGCCGGTGATAACTCCGGCTTCTCACAGGAGAAGACGCCGGACTTGGACGGCGCCGCCGCGCGCATGGCGGAATGGCCGCATGGTCACCGTAATGACAGGCCCGCGCGCCGCCGGGACGGCCGGCGCGCGGCAGTGGATCGCCCTCGGATCGGTGCTGCTCGCGACGTTCATGGGGTTGCTGGACGCGAGCATCGTGACGGTCGCCGTCCCGTCCATCCAGCACGGGCTCGGCGCCTCGTTCGGCGAGGTGCAGTTCGTCGCCGCCGGGTACACCCTCGCCTACGCGGTCGGGCTGGTGACCGGCGGCCGTCTCGGGGACCTGTACGGGCGGCGCCGCGCCTTCCTGGCCGGGGTCCTGCTGTTCCTCGTGACCTCGGTGCTGTGCGCGGCGGCGCCGTCCGCGCCGCTGCTGATCGGCGCGCGGGTGCTGCAGGGGCTGGCCGCCGCGGTGATGCTGCCGCAGGTCCTGTCGATCATCCAGGCGTCGTTCACCGGCCCGGCGCGGGCGAGCGCCCTCGGGCTGTACGGGGCGACGATCGGGCTCGCGTCGATCTCCGGGCAGATCGTCGGCGGCGCGCTGCTCGCCTGGGACCCGCTCGGGCTCGGCTGGCGGTCGGCGTTCCTCGTCAACGTGCCGATCGGGCTCGCCGCCCTGGCGGTCGCGGGCGCGACCGTCACCGAGGGGCGCGGCGCGCGCTCCCGCCTCGACCTCGGCGGCGCCGGCATCCTCGCGCTCGCCCTCGCCGGCCTGCTGCTCCCGGCGGCGCTGGGCTGGCCGGTGTGGAGCCTGCCGTTCCCGCCGGCCGGTGCCGCGCTGCTCGTGGCGTTCGGCGCCTTCGAGCGGCGGCAGGCGAACCCGCTGGTGCCGATGCGGCTGCTCGCCCAGCGGCGGATGGTGCGGGGGCTGCTCACCGTCCTCGCCTTCTACGCGGGCAACGCCGGCCTGTTCCTGCTGCTCGCCTACCACCTGCAGGCGGGCCTCGGGCAGAGCCCGCTGCGGAGCGGGCTGATCTTCGCGCCGCTCGGCGTCGGGTTCGCGGTCGCCAGCCTGACCGGACGCAGCCGGGCCGCACTGGTACCCGGCGCGGCGCTGATGGCGGTCAGCCTCGGCGCGATGCTCGTGATCGTCGCGACCGTCCCGGGGCACGCGCAGATCGGCTGGCTGCTGCCCGCACTGGCGGTCTCCGGGATCGGTGAGGGGCTGGTCGCCGCGCCGCTGATCGGCCGGGTCCTCGCCGGGGTCGACCCGGCGGACGGCGGCGCCGCGAGCGGCGTCCTGCTCACCGCGACGCAGGTCGCGAACGCCGCGGGCGTCGCGCTGATCGGCGGCCTGTTCGCGGGCGCGCTCGGCGCGGCGCCCGGAACGCCTGGCATCGCCCTGTCCGCCTACGACCACGCCACCATGGTCACGACCGCGGCGGTGCTGGTCCTGGCCGTCCTGACTGGGCTGCTCGCCCGCGCTCTCTCAGACCGCTGAGACTCCCGCCGTCCCGGCCGGGCGTGGTGGGATGGGGGTGTGAGCCGTGCTGTGGAGGAGAGCAACCGCAGGTTGCTGCGCGCGCGGGACGCGATGGACCGCGCCTATGCGCAGCCCCTGGACGTCCCGGCGCTGGCCCGGATCGCGCACGTGTCACCGGCGCACTTCACCCGCGCGTTCCGGGCCGCCTTCGGCGAGACGCCGCACCGCTACCTGCAGCGCCGCCGCGTCGAGCGGGCGATGTTCCTGCTGCGGGAGACCGACCGCAGCGTGACCGACATCTGCTTCGAGGTCGGCTTCGCCAGCCTGGGCACGTTCAGCCGGACGTTCCGCGCGATCGTCGGCCGGTCGCCGCGCGAGTACCGGCGGGAGGCGACGGCCGTGAACGTGCCGACCTGCTTCACGATGGCCTGGACGCGTCCCGCCGGATGAGCAGTTTCGGATAAGTCTTCGCGGGGCGCGCTCGCTAGCCTGAGCTGCATGTTCACCACGATCACGCATTCCCAGATCTACGTCCTGGACCAGGACGAGGCCCTCGACTTCTACGTCGGCAAGCTCGGCCTGGAGGTGAGCGCCGACGTCGACATGGGCTTCATGCGCTGGCTGACCGTCAGCGTCCCCGGCGACCCGGGCCGGCACATCCTGCTGGAGCGGCCGGGCCCGCCGGCGCTGTCGGAGGAGACGGCCGAGCAGGTCCGCGAGCTGCTGACCAAGGGCGCGATGGGCGGCCACCTCGTCTTCGGCACCGACGACTGCCGCAAGACCTACGAGACGCTGCGGGGCCGCGGGGTGGAGTTCACCGAGGAGCCCACCGAGCGCCCGTACGGCATCGACGCCGCGCTGCGCGACCCGTTCGGCAACAGCATCCGCTTCACCCAGCAGGGCTGACCGCCTCCGGACAGCTCCGGCTGCGGGGCGTTGTCCTTAGGGTGGTCCCGTGGGGAGCATCCGGGTGCGGCGCCGCTCGGTGGCGGTGGCGCCCTGGGTGCTGGACGCGGCGCTCGCGGCGGCCGCCTTCGCCGTGACCGCGTACCGGATCCGCACCGGCGCCGCCGGCCCGGACGGCCGGGGTCCGGACCTCGCCGCCTACGGCATCGGGCTCGCGATGGCGGCGGCGCTGCTCGCGCGGCGCCGGTGGCCCGCGTTCGTGCTGGGCCTGGTCACGCTGCTGTGGATCGTCTACCACAGCCGCGGGTACCCGGGCGGGGCGCCGGCCGTGCCGGTGTGGGCGGCGCTGTACTCGGTCGCGGTCGCGCCCCGGCGGTGGGCGGGGTTCGTGCTGGCGGGCGTGCTCATCTTCTCGGACGTGTCGGCCCGCTCCGAGGGCGGCGCCCATCCGTTCACCGCGCTGCTCGACGGGACGACCGTCGTGTTCGCCGCGATGCTGCTGCTCGGCGACGCCGTCCGCAGCCGGCGGCAGCGGCGCGCGGAGTACGAGGCGCGGCTGGAGGCGCTCGCGGCCCGGCAGGAGGACGCCGCCGCGCGGCGCGTCGCCGAGGAGCGCATCCGGATCGCGCGGGACCTGCACGACGTCTCCGCCCACACGATCGCGGTCATCGGCGTCCAGGCGAGCGTGGCCGCCGAGCTGCTGACCGAGGACCCGGAGCAGGCGGCGGACGCGCTCCGGGCGATCCGCCGGGCCGGCGCGGAGGCGATGGCGGAGCTGCGCGCGACGGTGGGCGTGCTGCGCGACGCGGACGGCCCCGGGGTGGAGGCCCCGGTGCCCGGCCTCGACCGGCTGCCCGACCTCGTGCGCGGTCACGGCTCCGCCGGGCCGCGCGTCGAGCTGCAGGTCGAGGGCGAGCGGCGGCCGCTGCCCGGGGTCGTGGAGCTGACGGCCTACCGGATCGTCCAGGAGTCGCTGGCCAACGCGCTGCGGCACGGCGACGCCGGGTCGGTGCGGGTCCGGTTGCGGTACCGGGCGGACGGCCTGGACGTGGAGGTCGACGACGACGGCCGCGGCGGGCCGCCGTCCGCCGACGGGTACGGCGACGGGTACGGGGTGCGCGGCATGGCCGAGCGCGCGGCGGCCCTCGGCGGGACGCTCACCGCCGGGCCGGGGGAGTCCGGGTTCCGGGTGCGGGCGTGGCTGCCGTGCGGGGGGACGGGATGACGATCCGGGTGCTGCTGGCCGACGACCAGGTGCTGGTGCGGGCGGGGTTCCGCGTGCTGCTGGAGCGCGCGGACGACATCGAGGTCGTCGGGGAGGCGGGCGACGGCGACGAGGCGGTCGCGCTGGCCCGCGACCGGCGGCCGGACGTCGTCCTGATGGACGTGCGGATGCCGGGGTGCGACGGGCTCGCGGCGACGCGGCGGATCGTGGCGGGCGCCGGGCCGTCCGGGGTGAAGGTCGTGGTGCTGACGACGTTCGACCTGGACCGGTACCTGTTCGCGGCGCTGCAGGCCGGGGCGAGCGGCTTCCTGCTGAAGGACCTGGAGCCGGACGCGCTGCGGGACGCGGTCCGGACGGTGCACGCGGGCGACGCGCTGATCGCGCCGCGGATGACCCGGCGGCTGATCTCGGTGTTCGCGGACCGGGCGGGGCGGCCTCCGGTGGCGCCGGAGCGCCTCGCGGCGCTCACCGGCCGGGAGCGGGAGGTGGTGGCGCTGGTCGCGGACGGGCTGTCGGACCGGGAGGTCGGCGACCGGCTGGCGATGCGTCCGGCGACGGCGAAGACGCACGTCAACCGGGCGATGGCGAAGCTCGGCGCGCGGGACCGCGCGCAGCTGGTGGTGCTCGCCTACCAGTCCGGGCTGGCCGGGGTACCGCGATCGGAGTAGGGGCCGTGCCGCGGACGCGGTAGCCGGGTCCGCTCCCGGGGCCGATGGAATCGCGGGCGCGCTTTCCTAGCGTCGCTTCCATGGATGTTCACACGAGGACGGACGCTCACACGAGGGTCGTCGCCGGGGGCTGCCTGGTCGCGGCGCCGGCCGTGCAGGGACTGTCGACGTTCTTCTGGAACGACGGCGATCAGGGGATCGCGGCGGGCGCGCTCGTCGTCGTCGCGACGGTGTTCTGGGTGACGGGGCTGGCGGCGCTGTTCCGGCTCGTCGAGCGGCGCGCGCCCCGGTACGCGGCGTTCGCGTTCCCGCTGGCGGTGTACGGGTGCGTCGGGGGCGCGGCGTTCGGCGTGCAGGGGCTCTGCGAGGAGCTGTTCGGGGTCCCGCACGACACGGCCGTGGACCTGCTCCGCGATCACCAGGCGGCGGCGGAGGCGGCGTTCTGGATGGCGGGGCCGCTCTTCCCGATCAGCGTGTTCGTGCTCGGCGCGGTGCTGATCCGGCTGCGCGCCGTCCCGCTGCCGGCCGCCGCCCTGATGTCGGTGGGGGCGGTGCTGTTCCCGCTGAGCCGGATCCCGCGCGAGGCGGTCGTCGCGCATCTGGCCGACCTCCTGCTCCTGCTGCCGTTCGCGCACCTCGGGGTGCTGATGGCGATGGGCCGCCTGGGACCCGCGAAGCCGTCGGGCGCACCGGACGCGGAGGACGCGTCGGACGGCCCGGCGCCGGTCGAGGCGGTCAGGTGAAGGAGGTGGCCATCTCGGCGAGGGTCTCGTCGGTGACGTCCGCCATGGGGCGGGGCGGGTCCTGCTCGGTCCAGGCGAGGGCGGCGATGCGCAGCGCGGTCATGAACGCGCCGGCCAGGACGACGGCGCGGGTGGAGCCGGGCGGGAGGCCGTCGCGGTCGGCGACGAGGTCGGCGAGGGCCCGCTCGAAGGTGGCGTAGTGCGCGAGCTGGCGGGCGAGGACGGACGGGTGGGCGCGGGCGAGGCGGGCCTGCGCCGCCCAGCGCGGGTCGGGCTCGCCGATCTCGCCGGACAGGTCGTGGAACGCGGCGCGCAGCGCGGTCCAGGACGTCTCGCCGGGCGGGCGGGCGGCGAAGTGGCCGAGGAGGGCGCGCATGCGCTGCTCGTCGCCGTAGAGGAGGGCGTCCTCCTTGCCGTCGAAGTAGTTGGAGAAGGTCCGGCGGGACACGCCGGCGGCGTCGGCGATGGCCTCGACCGTGACGGCGTCCAGCCCGTGCTCGATGGCGAGGCGCATCGCGGCCTCGTGCAGGGCCATGCGCGTCGCCTCCTTCTTGCGCTCGCGCAGGCCGCCGCCGGCCGTGGTGTCCATGCTGTCCAACTCTACGGGCCCCCGCCCGTCCCGTGGGGGAAAATTTTCTCGACGCGAAAACTTGCGCAGTGGGAATAAAGTGGGCCGCTGACGCCTTGTAGAGGGCGTTCCTGCTCATCACCCCGGAGGCGTCCCTTGACCGTGTCCGCCGATTCCGTGCCCGCCGCCGGCGCGGCCCCGCCGGCCCCGCCGGCGCCGTCCGCGACGATGTCGCGCAGATCGATCTTCGAGGCGCTCAGCGGCCTGCTGCTGGTGCTCTTCGTCGCGATGCTGAGCGAGACCGTCGTGTCCACCGCCCTGCCGCAGATCATCGGCGCGCTCAAGGGCAGCCAGTCGCAGTACACCTGGGTCGTCACCGCGACCCTGCTGACCGCCACCGCGAGCACCCCGATCTGGGGCAAGCTCGCCGACCTCTACGACAAGAAGAGGCTGCTCCAGGCCTCGATCGTCATCTTCGTCATCGCCTCGATCGCGTCCGGGTTCGCGCAGAACAGCGCGCAGCTCATCGTGTTCCGGGCGGTGCAGGGCCTCGGCGTCGGCGCGCTGCAGATCCTCGTCCAGATCGTCATGGCGGCGATGATCAGCCCGCGCGACCGCGGCCGCTACTACGGCTACCTCGGCGCGGTCATGGCCGTCGCCACCGTCGGCGGCCCGCTGCTCGGCGGGCTGATCGTCGACACGTCCTGGCTCGGCTGGCGCTGGTGCTTCCTCATCGGCGTGCCGTTCTCCGTCGTGTCGTTCGCGCTGCTGCAGAAGACGCTGAAGCTGCCGGTGGTCCGGCGCGGCGACGTCAAGATCGACTACTGGGGTGCGGCGCTGCTGGCCGGCGGCGTCAGCCTGCTGCTCATCTGGGTGACGTTCGTCGGCGACAAGTTCGCCTGGCTGTCCTGGCAGACCGGTGCGATGGTCGGCGCGGGCCTGCTCATCCTCGCCGTCGCGGTGTGGGTCGAGTCGCGGGTCGCCGAGCCGATCGTCCCGCTCGGCATCGTCGCCCGCCGCAACACCGCGCTCGCCATCCTGGCCAGCCTCGCGGTCGGCATGGCGATGTTCGGCGGCGCGGTCTTCCTCGGCCAGTACTTCCAGATCGGCCGCGGCTACAGCCCGACCGAGGCGGGCCTGCTCACGATCCCGATGATGGTCGGCGTGCTCGGCTCGTCCACGATCGTCGGACGGCTCACCACCCGGACCGGCAAGGTCAAGTCCTACATCGTCGCCGGCGCGGTCGTGCTCACCGCCGGGTTCGCGGCGCTGGCGACCATCGACCAGCACACCTCGCTGGTGTTCGTCGGGGCCGGGATGTTCCTGGTCGGCGCGGGCGTCGGCATGGCGATGCAGAACCTCGTCCTCGTCGTGCAGAACTCGGTGCACCTGCACGAGATCGGCGCGGCGAGCGGCACCGTCACGTTCTTCCGGTCCCTCGGCGGGACGATCGGGGTCTCGGTGCTCGGCGCCGTCCTGGCGAACCGGGTCTCGGACAACATCGCGCACGGGCTGTCGCGCATCGGCGTGAACCCGTCCGCGGGCGGCGGCGACGCCGGGAACCTGGACGTCGGCGCGCTGCCCGGCCCGATCCGGGAGATCGTCCGGGCCGCCTACGGCGACGCGACCGGGCACATCTTCCTGTTCTCCGCGCTGATCGCGGTGGTCGGGATCGTCGCGGCGGCGTTCCTCAAGCCGGTGACGCTGCGCGACAGCCTCGACCTGGCGGACGACGCGCCCGCCGAGGCGGTCGGAGCCGAGGCCGAGGTCGCCGCGGTCGCGCCGGTACCCGCCGCCGCCAGTGAGACCGGGAGTTCAGCAAGCCGATAGCACCTACCGGGGTCAAGGGCCGACGGGCCGCCGCGTTCCCTGCGGCGGCCCGTCGCTGTGAAGTGGTCATTCTTCAACGACTTAGCAAGATGGCGCGGGGTCGGCGGGGCGTTTGCTCACCATCCTGACAACCAATGGGCGGGCCGATGCGCCATCCTTGTGGGACTTGGAGTATCACAAGGTTCCATCGAGCCGAGGAGCGTTCGATGTCGCAGGCCGTGCTGGACGTCCGTCCGTTCGAGCAGATCCCCCGGCGGCTGGCGCACCGCATGCGGCCGCTCGTCGCCGGCGCCGCCGGCGAGGTCCTCGCCGACGTCCGCCGCGGCGGGCCCGGCGGCGTCCCGCCCGGCGACGGGCGCGCCGCCGCGGAGATCCGCGCCGAGATCGTCGCGGGGCTCGGGCACTTCCTCGACCTCGTCGACGACCCCCGCGCGGCCTGGGACCGGGTCGCCGCCGCGCACCGCGCGCTCGGCCGCGACCTCGCGGTCCGCGGCCACGACCTGGAGGAGACGCACCGGGCGCTGCGCCGCACCGCGCGCGCCGCCTGGCGGACCCTGATCGCGCTCGCCGAGTCCCTGGAGGTCGACCGGGAGACGCTCGGCCTGATCGCCGACGCGCAGTTCGCCTACATGGACGCGGCCGCCGCCGAGGCCGTCCGCGGCTGGGAGGCCGAGCGGCCGGACCGGGGCGCGGCCGGCGAGGACGCGCTGCGCCGCCGCCGCGCCCGGCTGCTGTCGCTGCTGCTGTCCGGCGCGGGCGAGGACGAGATCGCCGACGCCGCCCGCGGCGCCCGCTGGCGCACCCCGCGCACCGTCGCCGCCGTCGCGCTGCACCCCCGCACCGACCCCGGCCCGGACGGCCCGTTCCCCGCGCCGCCGGACGTGCTCGCCGACCTCGCCGGCCCGGAGCCCGCGCTCGTGGTGCCCGACCCGGACGGCCCCGGGCGCGCCCGGCTCACCGAGGCGCTGCTGCGCGACTGGATCGTGGTGGTCGGCCCGACCGTGCCGCCCGCGCGGGCCGCCGAGTCGATGCGCTGGGCCCGGCACGCGCTCGCCGTCACCCGGCGCGGGCACATCGACGGCACCGCCGTCGTCCGCTGCATGGACCACGTCCCGCTGCTGGTGATCTTCACGGCGGAGGACCTCATCGCGCACGCCGCCGACTCGCGGCTCGCGCCGCTGCGCGCCCTCACCCCCGCGCAGGCGGACCGGCTCGCCGAGACGCTGCTGTCGCTGCTGGAGAACAACTTCAACGCCACCGAGGCCGGCAACCGGCTGCACGTGCACCCGCAGACCGTCCGGTACCGGCTGCGGCACCTGGAGGAGCTGTTCGGCTCCGACCTCCAGGATCCGCGCCGCTGCCTGGAGCTGGAGATGATCCTCAACGCGCGGGCCCGCACCGGCGCGTTGTCAGGAGCCTGACAAGCGCACCCCGGAACACCTGGGTTGAGTCGCAAGAGCCGCGCGGGCCGCCGTCCGTACGGTCGAAGCCCCACTGGATCGCGTCGGACCGGGAGCGGCAGATGAGCGGACGATCGGAGTTCGGGCGGCGCACCGCGTCGGCCGCGCGGGCGGGCGAGATGTTCGTCCGCAGCGGGCTGTGGCGCCCCGGACCGCCGCTCCGCGTCGCCCGCCAGCTCGGCGCGCTGCGCCGGTGGGGCACCCTGCTCGGCGGGACGGTCGCGTCCGCCGCCGCCCGCGACCCCGACGTCACCGCGATCGTCGACGACCACGGCGAGCTGACGTACGCGCAGGTCGACGCCCGCACCGACCGGCTCGCCGCCGCGCTCCGCCGGATGGACGCGGAGCCGCGCGTCGCGGTGCTGTGCCGCAACCACCGCGGCATGGTCGAGACGCTCGCCGCGTGCGGCAAGGCCGGCGCGGACCTGATCATGCTGAACACCGGGATGAGCACCGAGCAGCTCGTCGCGGTCGTCCGGCAGCAGGAGGCCGGCGTGGTGATCGCGGACGCGGAGTTCGGCGCGTTCCTGTCCGCGCTGCCGAAGCGGGTCCGGGCCGTGACCGCCGGGTCGCCGGACGCGGAGCTGGAGACGCTCATCGCGACGGCGCCCGCCGGGCCGGTGGAGCCGCCGGAACGCACCGGCCGGACGATCGTGCTCAGCTCCGGCACGACGGGCCGCCCGAAGGGCGCCGACCGCCGCTCCCGGCCCGGCCTGCAGCCGCTCGCGTCGATCCTGTCCCGCATCCCGTACCGGGTGCACGAGCGGATGTTCATCGAGGCGCCGCTCTTCCACACCTGGGGATACGCGATGCTGCAGATCGCGGTGTCGCTGCGCGCGACGATCGTGCTGCGCGCCCGGTTCGACCCGGAGGCGACGCTGCGCCAGGTGGAGGCGACCGGCGCGACGGCGCTCGTCGCCGTCCCCGTCATGCTCCAGCGGATCATGGAGCTGCCGGACACCGTCCGCGCGAAGCACGACGCGTCCGCGCTGCGGATCGCCGCCGTCAGCGGGTCGGCGCTGCCCGCGACGCTCGCGACCGCGTTCATGGACGCGTTCGGCGACGTCCTCTACAACCTGTACGGGTCGACGGAGGCGTCCTGGGTCACCATCGCCACCCCCGCCGACCTGCGCGCCCACCCCGACACCGCGGGCACCCCGCCGCCCGGCACCCGCGTCGCGATCTACGACGACGACGGCCGCCCCGTCCCGCCCGGCACGACCGGGCGCATCTTCGCCGCGAACGAGCTGCTCTTCGCCGGCTACACCGGCGGCGGCGGCAAGGAGATGCGGGACGGCCTGATGAGCCTCGGCGACCTCGGCCACCTCGACGCCGACGGGCGGCTGTTCGTGGACGGCCGCGACGACGACATGATCGTCTCCGGTGGCGAGAACGTCTTCCCCAGCGCGATCGAGGAGGCCATCGCGACGCTGCCGCAGGTCCGCGAGGTGGCGGTGACCGGCGTGCCGGACGCGGAGTTCGGGCAGCGGGCCGCCGCCTTCGTCGTGGTCCGCGACGGCGCGGCGCTCGACGCCGACACCGTCCGTGCGCACGTCCGGGACCGCCTGGCCCGCTTCGCCGTCCCCCGCGACGTCCACTTCCTGGACGCCCTGCCCCGCAACCCCACCGGCAAGGTCCTCCGCCGTGCCCTCACCCCGCCCGGCTGACGGGGCCGTCCCCCTGGGTGATCTCGAACCAGAGGCGGGTGCGGCGGGGGGTCTGGTCGAGGCCCCACTCGTCGGCGAGGGCGTCGATGACGGTGAGGCCGCGGCCGTGGTCGATGCGGCGGCGGCCGTGCAGGTCGTCCTGGACGGGGCCCTCGTCGGACACCTCGACGCGCAGCCGCCGCCCGTCGGTCTCGACCGCGACGGTGATGGCGCCGCTGCCGTGCAGGACGGCGTTGGCGATCGCCTCGGCGGCCATCAGTTCGACGTCGTCGAGCAGCTCGTCCCGCGCGACGACCTTCGCGGCCAGCTCGCGCACGGTCCGCCGCGCGCGCCGGCCCTCCGCCGGGTCGCCGGCGAAGCCGAACGGTTCGCCGAGCCGTTCCATCCCAGTCACCGCATCACCACATCGAATCGGAAGCGCACTGCAATCATTCACCTGCGGTGCGTGATCAGGCAATGCGCCGGACGAGTCGATCCGCGTCTTTCCGGGACGCGCCCGCCGGACCGGGCGCCGCGCGCCGCGTCGGGGACGCGCGTACCCCGGCCGGGACCGGTCCAACGCCCGGTCATCGACCCCTCCGCGGGAGCCTACGGTATGGATCACCGTGCCATCGCCGCGTTGCGAAAATGGTGAACGGCGGGGCGTGCACCACTCATCCGCCCGCAGAACCGGGCGGTGAACTGATCGTCCGAACGTACGGCGCGGGGCCGCGCGCGCCCCCTAGCGTCGGCGTCACGCGACGGACGGCGAAGGGTCGGGCTATGACGTTCTCTCTGGACCTCGACGAGGAGCTCCTCCAGGTCCGCGACTGGGTGCACGGGTTCGCGAAGGACGTGATCCGGCCCGCGGCGGCGGAGTGGGACGAGCGGGAGGAGACGCCCTGGCCGATCCTGGAGGAGGCGGCCCGGATCGGGCTGTACTCGCTGGACTTCTTCGCCGCGCAGTCGCTGTCGGCGTCGGGCCTCGGCATTCCCGTCGCGTTCGAGGAGCTGTTCTGGGGCGACGGCGGCATCGGGGAGGCGATCGCGGGCACCGGGCTCGCGGCGGCGGCCGTCGCGACCAGCGGGACGCCCGAGCAGGTCGAGGAGTGGCTGCCGGCGATGTTCGGCACCCCGGACGACGTCGCGGTCGCGGCGTTCTGCTCGTCGGAGCCGAACGCGGGCAGCGACGTGTCGGCGATCCGCACCACCGCCGTGTACGACGGGGCGAAGGACGAGTGGGTGCTGAACGGCACGAAGACGTGGGCGACGAACGGCGGCATCGCGGGCGTCCACGTCGTCGTCGCGTCCGTGGACCGGGAGCTCGGGTCGCGGGGGCAGGCGAGCTTCGTCGTCCCGCCGGGGACGCCGGGGCTGGAGCAGGGGCAGAAGTTCCGCAAGCACGGCATCCGGGCGTCGCACACCGCGGAGGTGGTGCTGCGGGACGTGCGGGTGCCGGGCCGCTGCCTGGTCGGCGGCAAGGAGCGGCTGGACGAGCGGCTCGCGCGCGCACGGGAGGGCCGCCGGGGGCGCGGGCAGGTGTCGATGAAGACGTTCGAGGCGACCCGTCCGGCGGTGGGCGCGTCGGCGGTCGGGATCGCGCGCGCCGCCTACGAGTACGCGCTGGACTACGCGCGGGAGCGCGAGCAGTTCGGCAAGAAGATCGGCGACTTCCAGGCCATCGCGTTCAAGCTCGCGGACTGCAAGACGGCGATCGACGCGTCGCGGCTGCTGGTGTGGCGGGCGGCGTGGATGGCGGCGCGGGGCATGCCGTTCGACAACGCCGAGGGGTCGATGGCGAAGCTGGTGGCGAGCGAGACGGCGGTGCGGGTGACCGACGAGGCGATCCAGATCCTCGGCGGCAACGGCTACACCCGCGACTACCCGGTGGAGCGCATGCACCGCGACGCGAAGATCTTCACGATCTTCGAGGGGACCAGCGAGATCCAGCGGCTCGTCATCGGCCGCGCCGTCACCGGCCTCCCGGTCCGCTGACCCCGCGCGGCGGGCCGGTCCGGTCGCCACTCACCCGGGCGCACAAAAACGGCGGATTCTCCGTGTCCAGGGCGCAATCGCCGGACGCTCCCGCCGTGTCACCATCCGTTACGTCAGCGTTCGTTGCCCGGCGGCCGGCCGTACAGGGGGTGCCGCCCGCCGGGGGCCGCCTCTGGCTCCGGATGCGGGGCCCACCCCCGGAGGTGCACCCGTGAACAGCACTGAGATCGCGTGGGCCGCCGTCCTCGCCTGCACCGCGCAAGCCGTCTACTTCATCGCGTTCGTCCTGTTCAAGACCGCCGTCGGGCGGATCGGCCCGATCGGCGGCCGGCGGCCGCTGCACGGCGCGGCGCTGCTGCTGCGCAGCCCCCGCTGGGTCGCCGGGGTCGGCGTCATCCTGGCGGGGTTCGCGCTGTTCGCGGGCGGGCTGATCGGCCTGCCGGTGGTCGCGGCGCTGCCCGCCTACGGGCTGAGCCTCGCGCTGCTCCTCGTCGTCGGGATGAGCGGGTTCGGCGAGCGGCCCACGTCCCGCGAGTGGCTGGCCGTCGCCATCACCGTCGCCGCGATGATCACCGCGGCGCTGTCGGTGCTGCCCGCGCGGGGCGAGACGCTCGCCGCCGCCCTGCACCGGCCGGACGGCGCCGCGGCGGCGCAGGCGCTGCCGCTGTGGAAGGCGGGGCTGGTCTTCGTCCCGTCGCTGGGGCTGCCGCTGTGGATGTTCTTCGTCCGGGACCGGCCGGTCGCCGGGCGCCACGCGCGGCCGATCACCGGCATCGCCTACGGGCTCGGCGCGGGCGTCCTGCTCGGCGCCACGGAGGTGTTCGGGCAGGGCATGGCGATGATGCTGGCCGGGCACCGCGGCGCGGCGGTGCTGGCGACCCCGCACCCGTACCTGTTCGTGCTGGCGGGCGTGCTCGGGCTCGGCCTGCTGTCCATCGGCCTGCAGCGCTGCCGGCTGACGATCATCGTCACGGTCGTGACCGTGACCGCGAAGACGCACCTGCTGCTGTCGGCGACCCTGCTGTACGGGGAGCCGTGGCCGCACGCGCCGGCGCTGTTCCTGCTGAGGGTCGCGGGCGTGCTGTTCGCCGTCCTGGCGCTGCTGGCCTTCCCCCGCCACGAGCAGCGCTCCGCGCCGCGCCCGGTCCGCCGCGCCGAACCTGCACGCCAGGTGGAGTGGACGGCGCCGCGCGCGACCGGCCGCTACGCCAGGTCGCCCGCCCGGTTCCCGGACGGCCCGTCCGCGCGTCCGGGCACTCCGCCGGCGAGCCCGCCGCCGGCCGGGTGGCCGATCGTCCGGCCCGTCCAGCCGCCGGACGGGCAGGTCCGCTTCCCCGCGAACGGGTGAACGGTCACGGGACGGGCGTCCAGGCGGTGGTCTCCAGGCGGCCGGTGTTGCCGAGGTCGAGGGGCCCGTTGGCCGGGACGACGAGGACGGGCCGCCCCGGCGCCGGGCGGACCTCCAGGTAGCTGCCGTTGACGGCCGGGATCGCCGACTCGGTCACGAGGTTGCGCCACACGATCCCGATGCGGGCCGCCTTGCCGGGCTTGATGGTCACCGGCTTCGGCCCCGCGTCCTTGATCTGGCGCGTGCCCTTGACGGTCCGGACGTCGAACGGCTGCCGGTTCCCGTCGAGGACGCGCAGGGCCGGGTAGCCGTTCAGCCGGTACGGCCGCGTGCCGCAGTTGCGGAGTTCGACCCAGGTCGCGCGCAGTCCCATGGCGGCGTCGGGCCGGTCCATGGAGAGGCTGACGCCGTCGGCGGAGCAGGCCGTCGAGGGGTTCGGCGTCGGCGAGGCGATGGTCGGCGCCGGGGACGGCCCGCCGGACGGCGCGCCGGTCGCGGGCGGGACTCCGGACGCGGTGCCGGACTCCGTCCCGCACGCGGCGGCGCTCGCTACGGCGGCGAGTACCCCCACCACCACGGCAAACCGTCGCAAATCCCCCGAAAACCCGTCCACCGGGCCATCATTCCAGACGATCAACGCGGCACCCTCGCGGCGGAACGCATCCGCACGACATCGGCACATACCGGCCGCAGGCCCGGCCCGGTCCGGCGCGGCGCGCGCACCGGACCGGGCCAGCGATCTTCTACTTGAGGCGGCGGAGCCGCGGGGCGGGATGGGAGACGGGGCTGGGGCGGCGCGGCCCGGGGGACGGGCGCCGCGAGCGCAGGAACGCGGCGCGCAGCGCGACCTCGATGCCGAACCGGGCCTCCGGGTCCTCCAGCTCCTCGCCGAAGGTCTGCTCGATCTTGCGCATCCGGTACCGGACGGTCTGCGGGTGGATGTGCAGCAGCTCGGCGATCTCGGCGGCGGTGCCGCGGGTGACCAGCCAGGTCCGCAGGGTCTCGGTGAGCCGGTCCTGCTGGCCGGGGGTCATGCCGTCGAGGATGCCGAGGCGGCGGCGGGTCAGCTGCTCGACCAGCGCCGGATCGGACAGCAGCCAGAGGGTGACGAGGTTCTCCTCGCACAGGACGACGGGCTCGTCGTCGAAGACGCCGTCGAGGGCGAGGGACAGGGCCTGCCGCGCCCACCGCAGCGAGTCGGCGGCCTGCGCGGGCGGCATGGTGAGGCCGACCGCGACGCGGCGGCCCGGGACGGCCGCGGCCAGCATCGCGCGGCGCGCGGCGGTGAACGGGCCGGGCATCAGCAGGTGCGGGGCGGCGCATTCGAGGTCCGCGAGGACGTCCTCGTCCAGCGCGGTCCACACGCAGCGGGCCTCGGGTTCGACGGCGACCAGGGTGACCTCGGCCGGAACGGTCCAGCCGGCGGTCTCGGCCGCCTCGGCGACGTCGCCGCCCGGTTCCTCGACGAGGCGGTGCAGGAGGCGGCGGCGCCGGTCGTCCATCGCGGGGATGGGGCGGGCCTTGGCCTCCAGGTAGCCCTCCAGCGACAGCGCGGCGAGCTCGTCGAGGTAGACGAACAGCGCGTCGGCGAGGCGGGACATGACGGCGGAGGAGATGTCGTGGCGGGGCGCGACCTTCATGACGCGCCGCCACGCGACCTGGCCGCCGATCCGGTAGGCGGCCTGCAGGCTGTCCATGCTGCGGCCCTCGTGCGCCTCGTACTGGCCGAGCATGCGTGCGGTGCCGGCGGAGCCGTCGTTGACGGCGGACGCGCCCGGCGGCGTGCCGGGCAGCGCGCCGGGGAGCGCGCCGGGGAGTGCGCCGGGCGGTGCGGCGACCCGGTCGACGAACGCCGAGAGGCTGTGCTCGACGCTGATCCGCAGCACGTGCCCGTACGGCCCGTCGATGGGGCGGGCGTACTCGGGGATGGCGCGCCGGATCTCGGCGACGATCTCCTCGGCGAGGCTGGGCAGTTCGGGGCGCATGATGCGGGCGAGCCGCGGCGGGAGCGCGGACGAGCGCTCGGCGAGACCTCCAGGGTCGAGGGTTCTGGTCATCGGACACCTCCGTCACCGCGTTCCGCGCGGGCCGGGGAGCGGGGGGTCGGGGTGGGGTCGCCCCTCCCGACCCGGCAGGCGCGGGCGGCGGTAGTTCGAGACCGCGGGCGGGGGTGGGACGCGCCGAGCGGGGACCCCCGCGCGCCGGCCGCCTGCGGTCCAGGACGTTTCGACGGTACGCAGGGGCACCGGGGGCGTTCTGTAGAGCAAAAGAACAAATCACGGTGGCCGCTGCTCATCTGCTTATAACCGAACGCGCGGAGCGTGCTGTAGGCGCCTGACCTGCTGGCCGTCGGGAAAGTGCCGAATATCAGGCGGTTCCCCGATTATTTATCGCCGGTTGTTAGAAGAAGATTCAGATTCAGCGGCCGCCCCGTCCGTCCGGACGAGGCGGCCGCCGCGGAGCGCCCGGCGCGGTCAGCCGCAGAAGGCCGTCTCGGCGGCCTTGGCGAGGTCGGCGCGGAACGTCTTGTCGTACTCGAACTTGGACTCGTTGTAGGTGATGATCGCCTGGCGGCGGCCGTCGGCGCTCGTGTACGTCCACGTCCGGTAGCCGGGGAAGCCGCCGTCGTGGCCCCAGCCGTACCCGCAGGAGAACGTGATACGGGCGGCGCCGAGGCCGTAGTCCTCCACCACGCCGTCGTCGTTGACGGGCTGGACGGTCCGCATCTCGCGCATCTGCTTCGCCGGGAGCAGCCGTCCGGTGAACAGGGCGCGGTGGAAGCGCGCCACGTCGTCGACCGTGCTGACGATGCCGCCGGACGTCCGGGCGCTCGACGGGCTGATCTGCGTGCTGACGTCGCCGTAGTCGGCGTAGTAGCCGTGGACGTACGGGCCGGGGAAGCCGGGGTCCGTCGTCGGGTAGTAGGTGTGGCGCAGGTGCAGCGGGGTGAAGATGCGCCGCTGGAACTCCGTGCCGACGGGGTGCCCGGTCGCCTTCTCGATGATCAGACCGGCGAGGATGTAGTTGGTGTTGGAGTAGTTCCAGCTCGTCCCCGGCGCGTACAGCGGCGGCTTCTCCGTCGCGATCGCGATCAGCTCGGCGGGCTCCCAGGTCCGGGACGGGTCGGACATCACCCGCGGGTCGGGCGTGTAGTCGTTGAGGCCGCTGGTCTGCGCGAGCAGCTGCCGGACGGTGATCCTCGATCCGTCGTTGCCGTTCGCGCGGACCAGGCCGGGCAGCCACTTCTCGACCGTGTCGTCCAGGGACAGCCGGTGCTCGGCGGCGAGCTGCAGCACGACCGTCGAGGTGAACGTCTTGGTGACGCTGGCGACGCGGAACAGCAGGCGGGCGTCCATCGGCGCGCCGGTCGCCTTGTCCGCGACGCCGGCGGTGACGTGCGAGACGCGGCCGCCGCGCCGCGTCAGGACGATCACGCCGGGCACCCCGTCCGCGACGAGCTTGTCGGCGCGCTCCTGCACCTTCGCGTCCAGCCCCTTGCCGTTCCCGGGGCGATCGGCGGCCTTTGTGAAGCTCGCGGCGTTCGCGGCGGGGACGGCGGCGGCGGTGAGCGCGGCGCCGGCCAGCGCGGTGGACAGGACGCGGACCATCATGCGGGCCATCGGGTTCTCCTCAGCGGCTCGGAAGCTGACGCCACCCAGACTTCCGGCCCCGGGACCGGCCCACATTGGCCCTGGACACCCTCTCGGAGGTGTACCTACCGACACCTCCCGCCGGGCGCCATCGCGAGTTATATTCGACGGTGTTTCCAATAACGGGAGGTCGGTCGTGCCGGACACCGAGGTCGCGATCATCGGGGCCGGGCTGAGCGGCATCGGGATGGCGATCGCGCTCCAGCGCGCGGGCATCGGCGACTTCATCGTGCTGGAGCGCGCCGGTGACATCGGCGGGACGTGGCGCGACAACGTCTATCCCGGCGTCGGCGTGGACGTGCCCGCGCAGGCCTACCAGTTCAGCTTCGCCCTCAACCCGCGCTGGAGCCGGGTGTTCGCGCCTGGCGCCGAGGTGAAGGAGTACCTCGACGGGCTCGCCGACCGCTACGGCGTGCGCCGCCACGTCCGGCTGGACACCGAGGTCACCGAGCGGATCTGGGACGAGGACGGCCGGTTCTGGCGGCTCCGGACGCCCGCCGGCGAGCTCACCGCGCGGTTCGTCGTCAGCGCGATCGGCGCGTTCGTCGACCCCAAGCCGGCCGGCATCCCCGGCATCGACGACTTCACCGGCACGGTGCTGCGCTCGTCCGCCTGGGACCCCGGATGCGACCTGACCGGAAAGCGGGTCGCGGTCATCGGGACGGGCGCCAGCGCCGTCCAGATCGTCCCGGAGATCGCGCGGCGCGCCGCCCGGCTGGACGTCTACCAGCGCACCCCGATCTGGGTCGGCCCCAAGCTGGACGCGCCGATCCCGCGCCCGCTGCGGCGGCTGTTCCGGCGGGCGCCGCGCGTCCAGGAGGCGGTGCGGCGGATCGCGACGCGAGGCGTCGAGATGGTGCTGATCGACCTGGTCGTCGGGCACGGCAGGGCGCCGTGGATCGCGCACGGCGGCGCCCGCCTCGCCCGATCCGTCTGGTACCGGACGCAGGTCAAGGACCCTGAGACGCGCCGGAAGCTCACCCCCCGCTACGGCCTCGGCTGCAAGCGCCCGTCCGTCTCCAACACCTACCTCAGGACGTTCAACCGGCCCGGCGTCTCGCTCATCACCGACGCCATCGACCGCGTCACCCCGGCCGGCGTCCGCACCGCCGGCGGCCGCGAGCGGGAGGTCGACGCGATCGTCCTCGCGACCGGGTTCCGCCTGGCCAGCGACCCGGAGGTGTTCCGCCGGACGCCGGTACGCGGCCGCGACGGCTTCGACCTCGCGACGTTCTACACCGAGCACCGGCTCGCCTCCTACGAGGGGATCAGCATCCCCGGGCTGCCGAACCACTTCATGATGTTCGGGCCGTACGGCTGGGTCGGCGGCACCTGGCACCAGCTCGTCGAGACGACGTCGGCGCACGTCGTGCGCGTGATCCAGGAGGCCCGCCGCCGCGGCGCCACCGCGGTCGAGGTGCGGCCCGGGCCGACCGAGCGCTGGACGAACCGGATGCGCGTCCGGCTCGCCGGCTCGCTGTGGGCGACCAACGGCTGCGCCACCGCGAACAGCTACTACTTCGACCACCACGGCGACACGCCCTACCTGCGGCCGACGAGCGCAGCGCAGGCCGCGCGCGCCGCCCGCACGTTCCCCCTGGACGACTACGCCTACACGGTCCCCGAGACGACCGCGCTCGACGGCACGGCGCTCGGAGACCCCGCGTCCCCCGCGTCCCCCGCGTCCGAGACGAGGCCCGCATGACAGAGCGCACCATCCGCACCCGCAGGGTCGCCTTCGACCACCCGAAGGGCTCGATGCGCCGCCACTACGTGGACGGCGACCTGGTCATGAGCCATGTCGTCGCCCTGCTGTCGGCGACGTTCCCGCCGGGCGAGGACTTCTTCGTCCGGTCCGTCCGGCACTACCGCGACCGCATCACCGACCCGGACCTCGCCGAGCAGGTCCGCGGGTTCATCGGGCAGGAGGTCGTCCACGGCCGCGAGCACGACCGCCTCAACCGGGCGCTGCACGACATGGGCTACCCGACCCGCCATTTCTCCGCCGTCGTGCGGCGCGACCTCGGCCTCGCCGACCGGTTCCTGCCGCCGATCGTCCGGCTC
Source organism: Actinomadura sp. NPDC048394 (assembly GCF_040651755.1). Lineage (NCBI taxonomy): Bacteria > Bacillati > Actinomycetota > Actinomycetes > Streptosporangiales > Thermomonosporaceae > Actinomadura > Actinomadura sp. NPDC048394. Next base: position 124,596 of record NZ_JBEZJL010000008.1, read on the forward strand.
GGGTTCACCGCCGGGCTGGAGCACTACACGGCCACCCTCGCCGAGGTGCTGCTCACCAGCCCGCGCGCGCAGGCGCTGCTCGGCGACACCGAGGTCCGGTCGGTGCTGCTGTGGCACGCGCTGGAGGAGTCCGAGCACAAGGCCGTCGCATTCGACGTCTTCCGGCACGTCGGCGGCAGCGAGCGCACCCGGATCCGGACGATGCGGTGGATCAGCGCGGGGTTCCTGCTGCTGGTCGTCACCGGCACGCTCGTCTCCCTCGCGACCGACCGCGCCGCCTACCGGCCGGGACGGCTGCTGCGCAGCATCGCCGGGCTGCGGCACTCGCCGTTCCTGGCGCCCGAGGTCGTCCGCCGCCTGCGCGCCTACAACAAGCCGGGCTTCCACCCCGACGACCTCGACAACACCGAGCTGCTCGAACGCTGGCGCGAGGAGCTCTTCGGCACCGAAGGCGCCCTCACCGCGAAGCTCAAGTAGCCCGCAGCGCGTTCAGGCCAGGTCGACCCGCGTTCAGGCCAGGTCGATGTCGTCGAACAGGGTGTAGGTGGGATCGACGTCGGCGCCGTCGTCATGGTTCGCCATGGTCAGCTGATAGGTGTGGCCGCCGGTGACCTGGACGTACGCCTGCCGCCATGTGCCGTCGTTGGTGCAGGTCCTCGGCAGGGCGGTGGTGGTCGCGCCGGTGCCGGTGTCCCGGACCGTCACGGTGGCCCAGTCGTACTGGACGGTGTCCAAGCAGTTGATCTTGTACCAGAACGACACCCAGTGGGCGCCGTAGGGCACCGTGACGGTCTGCGCGATCGAGGAGTCGCCGGTGGTCGCCGTCGAGCGGCCGAGCTGCGCGGCGTAGGTTCCCGAGTGCGCGCCCGAGGCCGTCACCCCCGTGGCCGGTCCGGTGCTCGTCCAGTCCGAGAGGTCTCCCGTCTCGAACCCGTTGTTGCGAACGGCGCAGCCGGGCAGCTGGAAGCTCCCGATCCGCGTGTGCGCGGGCCCGCCGTCCTCGGTCAGGTAGGCGTTGGTGTACCAGAAGGTGCAGCCGTCGACGGGGTCGACGTTCATGGAGCTGTAGTCGCCCCACCGTCCGGGCCCTTCCCCGGTGCCGGTGGTGGACCCGGAGCCGTCCTGGATCGTGCCCTCGTCCATGGTCATCTGCCCGAGCGGGTCACCGGCGCGCCGTCCGGTGAAGCGGACCGAGGGGTGCACCGAGCCGCTGGACGCCGAGTAGCCGAGCGCCATGTTCCCGGCCTCGTCCATCGCGGCCGACCCCATGAACCGGTACGTGGCGTCGGGGGCGTACGTGCCCTGCTGATGGACCGAGAGCGTCCCGCCGGCACCCCGGCGCAGCTCGTACCAGCGCACCCCGAAGGGCGAGCCGGGGGCCGAGCCGGTGGCGACCGTCTGGTTGATGACGAGCGATTCGTGATCGCCGAAGTTCCGGTACGCGAGGCGGTACATGAGCCGGTCGCCCAGGCCTTCCAGCTTCGTGTCGGTGCCCGGCTGCGGTACGCAGGCATTGCGTTCCGTTCCGCATTCGGCCTTGTTCCAGGGCTGGACGGGGAGCGCGGTGGGCGTCGACGTGAACGTCGACCTGTTCTCGGGGTCGCTCCAGTCGACGTGGAACTCGTAGTAGTACAGCGAGGACGTGGAGCCGCCGGACAGGCCGACCATGGTGTTCGGTTCTCCCGCCGGGGGATCGGCCAGGCCGTCCTGGTCGGCGGGGTAGAGACCCCAGTAGCCGGGGGCGATGTCGTAGCAGACGCTCCGTGCCTCCGCGGCTCCCGCGAACATCGCGGCCTTGTCCATCGCGCAGGCTCCCGGGCCCATCCACGCGTTGGCGGCCTTCGACCATCTCCCGTACGTCACGTAGAACGCGTCCGGCCAGATTCCGAGCTTGGGATAGTCCGGGTAGTAATCCGAATAGTGGTACGAGTAAAGGTTGTAGGCGCCGGTCGCGTCCGATGTCCTGCTGACCGCGAAGCACAGATCCCAGCCCAGGGTGTTCCCGTCCGCGTCCTTCTCCGGGGAGAACTGCATCAGCACCCAGCCGCCCTGGTCGGCGTCGTAGCGGACAACGGGGTCGACCGGGGAGGTCGCGCACGAGGCGTGGCCCGCCCACAGCGCGCCCAGCGCGACCGGCCCGGCCAGGGACGTGCCGTCGGACTTCCTGAACACCTGGTATCCGACGTTGGTGACGTCGACGACCTGGTCGTAGCCGACCGCCATGTTCGGATCGAGCGGCGTGGCCGCGCCGCCCACCCCGTCGAAGCTCTGCAGCACCCGCGGCGCCGATGCCGCCGATGCCTTGGCCTGCAGGACCGGATCCCTGCGCGGACCCGCCGCGTGGTTCGCTCCGGGCAGGGACCGTTCGTCCTGCTCCCGGTCGTCGCCGGGGCCGGCCTTCTCGGGGTCGACGGTCTTCATCGACCGCAGCGGCTCCGACACTCCGAGCCGCTTCGCGTGCGTGACGGCGGGCCGTGGACCGGCGCCGCCCGCGGGGTCGGGCCGGGCATGGGCGGGCGGTGCCGCGAAGCTCACTGAAACCGCCGCGAGAAGCGTCAGATAAGCGGCGCTCATCGGGGAACGAAAGCAGGCGGCCATCGGGCTCCTTCGTCGGGGGAGGAAATATGGCGGACCGGTGGACGGAGATCGCCGCTCGCATGTTCGCCGCCGCGAGCCGTGGAATTCAAGCCCGCATCGGCGTCTTATGGAATGGTGCGCGATTAACGCGGCCGGTGCGCAGAAATTGTTAACGGGCGAGTGCCGCCCCGGCCTCGGGCGGGGCGGGGCGGCCGCCGGACGGCCGCGGCCCCGGACGGTACCGGCTTCCGGAATGATCACGGTGTGCCGCACAATGACCGATCAAGGTCGTGCCGAGGGCGAGGGGATCAGCGGTGTCGTTCAGCGAGGAAGAGGTCGCCTACCTGAGGTCGCAGCGGCTGGCGCGGATCGCCACCGTCGGGCCGGACGGGCAGCCGGACGTGTCCCCGGTCGGGTTCGACTTCGACGGGACGCACCTGTTCGTGGGCGGCGGCGACCCGGCGCGGACCCGCAAGTTCCGCAATGTGCGGTCCGGGAACGCCAAGATCGCGATCGTCGTCGACGACGTGCCCTGCACGGACCCGTGGTCGCCCCGGTACCTGCGCGTCTACGGGGAGGCGGAGCTCGTCGAGCGCGAGACCGCGTCGGGGCCCCGCCCGTACATGAAGATCACGCCGCTGCTGTCGTGGAGCTGCAACCTGGACGGCCGCCCGCTCACCGGCGACCGCCGCGTCCGGCGCACCGTCCACCGCCCCTGACCTCGGACCCGCCCCTGACCTCGGACCCGGCCCTTGACCTTGGAACACGTCCTATCCTCGGGCACCGGGCGACATGGGAGGTCGAGGTGGCCGGGACGACGGTGGACGAGGTGATGGCCGAGCTGGCCGCGCTGGAGGATCCGAAGGCGCGCGCCGTGAACGAGCGGCACGGCGACGACCATGGGGTGAACCTCGGAAAGCTGCGCGCGCTCGCGAAGCGGCTGAAGACGCAGCAGGACCTCGCGCGCGGGCTCTGGGCGACCGGCGACGGCGCGGCGCGGCTGCTGGCGCTCCTGATCTGCCGCCCGAAGGCGTTCGAGCGCGCCGAGCTGGACGCGATGATGCGCGAGGCGCGCACGCCGAAGGTCCAGGACTGGCTCGTGAACTACGCGGTGAAGAAGAGCCCGCACGCCGAGGAGCTGCGCGTGGCGTGGTCCGGCGACCCGGATCCGGTGGTCGCGGCGGCCGGCTGGGCGCTGACCGCCGACCGCGTGGTGAAGAAGCCGGAGGGCCTCGACCTCGCGGGGCTGCTCGACGTCATCGAGGCGGGGATGAAGGACGCCCCGGACCGGCTGCAGTGGGCGATGAACACCTGCCTCGCCCAGATCGGCATCGAGCACGCCGAGCACCGCGCCCGCGCGATCGGCATCGGCGAGCGCCTGGAGGTGCTCAAGGACTACCCGACGTCGCCCGGCTGCACGTCGCCGTACGCGCCGATCTGGATCGGCGAGATGGTGCGCCGCCAGGGCGGCACGCCGCCGACGACGGCCCGATAGCACGGAACCGGCGGCGCGGTGGGGCGCCGCCGGCCCCGTGACGGCCCGGCGGGCGCAGGTCACCGCGACCCGGACCCGATCGGCCGGTCCGCGGGCGGCGAGCCCGCCGTCGCGGTGGATCCGGGCTCGCTGGAGGTGCCGTCGAGGTGCTGGAGGGCCAGGTGCGCGGCGGCGACGCCGACCTCGGCGAGCAGCCCGGGCGCGGCGGACTGGTCCGTCGCGACGGCGAGGGTGTCGCCGCGGCCGACGGCGGGACGCTCGCGCCACGTCGTCCCGGGCAGGTCCAGGGCCCCGCTGCAGTCGGTGCGCACGGCGCCGCGCCGCCACTCCACCGCCGCGCGCCAGCCGGGCCACGCCTCGTCGAGGAGCCGGTGCACGCGCCGTTCGGCGTCGCTCTTGCGCTCGCCGGGGGCGCAGGCGGCGGCGATCTGGACGAGCTCGTGCCCGTCCGGCGCGAGCGTGGGGTCGGCGAGGCTGTAGCGGGCGACGTAGATCCGGTCGTCGAGGTCCGTCAGCCGGAACCAGCCGGGGCCGGGCGCGCCGGTGCGCAGGCCCAGGTCGAACGTCGCGGTGCGGGCGCCGGTCCAGGCGAGCGACGCGTCGCCGGTCAGCCGGCGCGCCGCGGCGAGGCCGGTGGCGATGATCGCCGGGCCGTCCGGCGGGGCGGGCAGCCGCGTTCCGGTGCTCGTCCGCACGCCGAGGGCGGTGGCGCGGGCGGCGAGCAGGTCGATGAGCGTGGACCAGCCGCCGGTCACGTACCGGACGCCGCCCGCGAGCGCGCGGCGCAGCCGCCGCCGGACGAACCCGGCCGCCAGCCGTCCGGGGTCGTGGTCGAAGGTGAAGACGAAGCACACGCCGATGATCGCCTCGGCCGTCGCCGCGTCGACGTGCCGGAGCAGCCAGGCCCGGAACGGTTCGTCGTCCGGTGCCTCGGCGGGCAGCGCGGAGATGGCCGCGCCGAGTTCGTCCGGCCACGGGGTGAGCCGCCCGCCGGTCCGGACGAGGCGGGGACGGCGCGGCGGGGCCACGACGGGCGGGGTGAGGCCGCGGCGTTCCAGCCAGGCCCACCACTCCCCGTCCACGTAGAACGCGTGCGGTCCGGTGTTGGCGCGGTACGGGCCGTCGAGCGTGCGGGCCCGCCCGCCCGGCCGGGAGTGCGCTTCGACGACGGCCACCCGCCGGCCCTGCTCGGCGGCCTCGATGGCGGCGGTGAGCCCGGTGAGCCCCGCGCCGACGATCGTCAGGTCTGGTGTCACAGGTCAGGCCTTTCTGTGTGTTCCGTGTGGTTCCTCCTGTAGGGAAGGTGGCGGGGGACGCCCGGAAGGTTCCGGCTAATCTGCGGGACGTGGACCCGGAGACCGTCGCGGCCGCCCAGCAGGGCGACGCGCTCGCGCTGGACCGGCTCATCGACGAGCTGGCCCCGTACGTCCGCCGGCTCTGCGCGCGGATCGCCCCGGGCGCGGCGGACGACGCGGCGCAGGAGGCGCTGCTGGCGATCTTCCGGGGGCTGCCGTCGCTGCGCGCCCCCGAGGCGATCATGACGTGGGCGCGGGCGGTGACCGTCCGGACGGCGGTCCGGCTCGCGCACCGGAGCGACCGGGAGGTCGCGGCGGAGGCGGCTGCCGTGGATCGCTCCGACCCCTCGCCCGAAGGGCTGGTGGACATCGACGACGCCCTGGCGCGCCTGCCGGTGGCGCAGCGCGCGGTGCTCGTGCTGCGCACCCGGGAGGGGCTCAGCGAGCAGGAGATCGCGGCGGCGCTGGACATCCCGATGGGCACGGTGAAATCGCGGCTGCATCGGGCCAGGGCCGCGTTCCGGGAGGTGTGGGACTCGTGAACGATCCGGTGGCGCTTCCCGGCATGGACCCGATCGACCGCCTCGCCGTCCTGGAGGCCGGCCTGCCCGGCGCGGTTGTAAGGCGGCGCCGCATCGCCGCGCCCTTCGACGCGGTGTGGCGGGTCATCGCTGACCTGGAGAACACCGTCCCCCGCTACGAGCCCGCCGTCGCTCGCCTGCGGATCGTCGAGGAGCGCGGCGAGTTCCTGCGCCTGCTGGTGGAGGAAGGCTCGGGCCGCGAGGACCCGATGGACGCGAGGCTCCGGCCGGGCTGGTGCCTGATGCAGTCGGACGCGGTCGTCGTCGCCTTCGCCGCCCGGCCGCTGGACGGGGCGACCCTGCTGGCGCATCTCGAGCACCGGCGCGTCCGGGACGCCGCGCCCGGCGGGGACGGGCCGCGGGACCGCGACGCCGCCCTGGCCAAGATCGACGAGGAGCTCCGGACGATCGAGAGGCTCGCCACCGGCGTTTGAGATCGATCTTCGCGGCGACACTCCACCCTGCGGCGCGGCGGCCAGGGGGGACGGACGGATGGGGAAGGTCGTCGGGCGCAGGGGCTTCCTCGTGGCCGGGGCCGTCGGCGGCTCGGGCCTGCTCCTCCGCCGGGCTTTCCGGCCATGGCCGGCGGACGCGTCGCCGGTTCACGATCCCGGGCACGGGCACGGGCATGGGCACGGGTATGGAGGCGCCGATGTGCCGGTGACTCCGCCCTTGGAGAAGTTCGTCGACCCGCTGCCCCGTCCGGTCTCAGCCGTTCCTGATCGGTCCGTGTACCCGGGCGCCGACTATTACGAGATCACGATGCGGGAGAGCGAATGGTGTTTCCATCGGGATCTCGATCCGGCTCCCGTGTGGGGTTACTGGGCCGGGAATCCGCACGACCCTGACCGGCCGCTCGGTATGGGGTACCTCGGGCCGACCGTCAACGCGACCAAAGGGCGTCCGGCGGTCGTGAAATACCGCACCGAGTTGCCGGCCGACCGCCACATGTTCCAGTCCGTGATCGACCGGATCCGCGAAGGCGACCCTCGGCTCGCGCCGCCGCGCTATCACGGCATGCCGTCCCTTCCGCCGGACGTCAATGTGTGGAACGTCGTCCATCAGCACGGCGGGTTCACCCCGCCGCAGTCCGACGGCGCACCGATGCAATGGTTCAGCCCCGGCGGCGTGCGCGGCCCGTTCTACACCACCTTGGATCCGGGAAAGGCCGCGCCCAACGAGGCGATTTGCGCGTACACCAACCGCGAGCGCTCGGCGATGCTCTGGTACCACGACCACGCCATGGGGATCACGAGCCTCAACGTCTACGCGGGCCTCGCCGGGCTCTGGCTCGTCGACGATCCCGCCGACGAACGGCTCGGCCTGCCGCGCGGCGAATTCGAGATCCCCCTCATCCTGCAGGACCGGACGTTCAACGAGGACGGCTCGCTCGCCTATCCCCTCGCCCATGCGGAAGGCGCGGACACCCCCGTCGTCAACGGGAAGGCGTATCCCTTCCTGGCCGTCCAGCCGCGCCGTTACCGGCTGCGCATTCTCAACGGCTCGAACGAACGTTTCTGGCGGCTGCGGTTCCACGCCGACGGGGACGCGATCCCGGAGGTCTTCCTGCCGTTCTGGCTGATCGGCACCGACGGCGGGTTCCGCGCCCCGCTGCGGATGCTGAACTTCCTGATCTCGCCGGCGGAACGGTACGACCTGGTCATCGACTTCGGCCGGGTCCCGCCGGGCACGACCGTCACCCTGCGGAACTACAACGCGCCGGTCCATTACCCGGGCGGCGGCGGGCCGGAGATCTCCGAGGTCATGCAGTTCCGGGTCATCGAGCCGATGCCGGACGGCGGCGATCCGACGACGCCGCCCGAGGAACTCGCGCTGCGTCCCGTCGAACCGATCCGGCCGAAGCCCGGTACGCGGCGGCGGCAATGGGTCGTCCACCAGAAGGCGGCCTTCCACGGCATGACGTTCAACGGCGTGCCGTTCATGGCGCCGTCCGAGGACTTCGTCGCGGCGGGCTCGTCCGAGATCTGGGAGTACGTCAACCCGAACCACGAGGCGCACCCGATGCACGTCCACCTCGTGAACTTCCAGGTGCTGAACAGGCAGCCGATCGACGCGACCGCCTACCGGGACGCCTTCCGGAAATGGCTCGACGGCGGCCGCGTCCCGGCGGACAGGCCGGTGCTAGAGCACTACGTCACCGGCCCGCCGATTCCCCCGGACCCGGACGAGGCGCATTCCTGGAAGGACACCGTCAAGGTCTATCCGGAATCGGTGACCCGCATCGTCACCGCCGAGTTCGCCCCGCCGACCGGCCGCATCGCGTCGATTCCGGGCAGCGGCACCGAGTTCCCGGCGACGTACATCCAGCACTGCCACATCCTCGAACACGAGGACGACGACCTCATGCGTCCGTGGACGATCGTCACGAAGCGGACGTGAGGGTGTCCCAGGCGGCCATCGCGCAGGTGATGACCGCTTCCAGCTCGGCGCGGGTGGCGCCGTCGCGGGCCTGGATGGAGAGGCCCTGCACCACGGTGGCGTAGTAGCGGGCCATGGCGTCGAGGCCGGCGGGCGGCGCGGCGAGGTCGCCGTCGGCGACGCCCCGCGCGAGCCGGTCCCTGATCTCGGCGCGCATGCCGTGCCGCAGGCCGGCGAGGAACTCCCGGACGTCGTGGTTCTCCACGGCGCCGGTCGGCGCGGCGAGGACGAGCATGCAGTAGTGCGGGGCGTCGGAGCGGGTGATCTCGTCGGCGGTGGCGCGCAGCATGGCGTGGACGGCGGCGCGCGCGGTCGGCTCCTCGCGCAGCGGGCGCCTCGGCCGCTCGCCGGACGTCGCGCCGTAGAGCGCCATGACCTTGCGGAACAGCTGCTCCTTGCTGCCGAAACAGGCGTAGATGCTGGCCGAGGCGATGCCCATGGCCCGGGCGAGGTCGCTCAGCGAGGTGCCCTCGTAGCCCCGTTCCCAGAACACGTCCAGCGCCTGGCGGAGGGCGGTGTCCGGGTCGAAGGTGCGCGGCCTGCCGCGAGTCGCCATCGCGCTGCCCCTCCGTAATTGTTTGTCGTTCGACCAACTTTACCTTGACCGCGCCGGGACGGCCGTGCCAGGGTTTGTTTGTCGCTCGATAAACAAACAAGGAAGACGGCCGCCGGCCCTCGTCCCCTGACGACGACCCGATCACACCGGAACGACAGGAGCACCAGGCATGACCATGAAGGACAAGACGGTCCTGGTGACCGGGGCCAACCGCGGCATCGGCCGAGCGCTGGCGGACGAGGCCCTGGCGAGGGGCGCCGCCCGGGTGTACGCCGGGACCCGCCGGCCGCTCGCCCACCCGGACGACCGGGTGACGCCGCTGGACCTCGACGTCACCAGCACGGCGCAGATCCAGGCGGCCGCCGGCCGGATCGGGTCGCTGGACATGCTGATCAACAATGCCGGCATCGCGCTGCCCGACGACCTGACCGACCCCGCCGTGCTCGAACGCCATCTGGCCGTCAACCTCTTCGGCACCAGCGCCGTGACCAGGGCCTTCCTGCCGGCGGTGATCCGGTCCCGAGGGGCCGTCGTGAACATCCTGTCGGTGAACTCCCTCGCCCCTCTGCCGTTCGTCATCCCGGCGTACTCCGTCTCGAAGGCGGCCGCGTTCTCCATGACCCAGTCGCTTCGCGCGCAGGTGGCCGGGCTGGGCGTACGGGTGCATGCCGTCCTGCCGGGTCCGGTCGACACCGACATGACCCGGGGCGCCGACGTACCGAAGGCGTCCCCGGAATCGGTCGCGCACGCCGTCTTCGACGCGATCGACGCCGGGGAAGAGGACATCTTCCCCGATCCCGCCTCGGCGTCCGTTGCCGCGCTCTGGCGCGACGGCGCGGCCAAGGTGCTCGAGCGCCGGTTCGCGCACCCGGCACCCGTGACCTGATCACCGGCGACCCGCCCGAGGCCCCGAGCGACGGTCTACGTTGTGGGCACGTGCGCATGGTTCCTCGGCGGCCTTCGCCGCATCGGCGACGCCCGCGCTGGTGCTCCTGACCATGCCGGCCAACCGGACACGGCTCTCCCGGTGGCTGGCACCGGTGCTCATCCTCGGCCTGTACCCCCTGGCGCTCCGGATGTGGATGCCCCACGTGGGCCTGGGCGTCCCGTCACGCCCTGACCCGATGCCCTGACACGACGTCCCTGCGGCGCCAGAACCACCAGGCCACGACGATCAAGGCGAGATCGGCCACCGCGGCCACGGAGACGAGCCCGGCGACCATCCCCCAGGCCCCCTGCGCGATCGGCCCGAGCGCCCCCAGATGCACCCGCGTGTCCTGGCCGACGCTGGAGTACCCCGCTCCGAGGATCTCACCGGACCTGTGCCGGCCACCCGCGTCCGTCCACGTTCCCGAGCACATCCCTCCCCGACCCTGGCTGCAGTCATCGACGTGTGCGACGACCACGGCGCCTCTCGTCATGGTCAGGACCACCACCACGGCGAGCCAGTCGGCGACCACCGTCACCACGAGCAGGGCAAGCCCCCACAACCGTGCACTCACGACCGGACGGTAAGCCCGCCCCCCGCCCGGCCACAAGGGCGGCCGGATCGGTATCCCATAGAGGTCACATGCCCGGGCCACCGCGCTTCACCTGATCAACGAGCCGGGCGAAACCGCCGGGGAAGACACAGAAGCTGCTCGAAAGTGCCGGTCGTGATGGTCACCCGGGCGGACGGGTGGAGCGCATCCTGATCCTGATGTCGCCGTCGCGTGCCACCTCCCGCAGGCCGAGTCGCCGGTAGAGGGCGTGCGCACGGTGGTTGACCGCGAGCACGTCCAGGACCAGGTCCTTGCCCTGCTGCTCGGCCTCGTCCAGGAGCGCGGTGATGAGGCGGGTGCCGATGCCGCGTCCTTGATGCTCGGGACGGACCTCGATGCGGCCGAGGTAGACCTCGGTAGCGCGGTACTCGACGCTGAGCATGCCGATATCGGCCCCGTCGGCGGTGATGATCTGCCAGCGGCCGGGGTCGAACCCGCGCGCGTGGTAATCCCGCTGGTCCTGCTCGTCCCACCCCCAGATCGCGGCGACGTAGTCGCCCATCGCGGCCTTGTGCAGCTGGAAGCAGAACTCGCTGTCGGCGGCCGTGGCCGGCCGCAGCCCGACGTCGCTCACGCGGGCGACCCCCACCTCAAGGGAGCTCGGCTCGGACAAGAGGGAACCCCTTCAAGACGGTGCAGCCGGTCGGATCACGCCCTGCCAGTGATGGAACCCGCTCACGGCAGGTCGAAGGCGAGGCGGCGCGCGTTGGCGTGCGGGTTAGATGTCCAGGTCGCCGCGCTTCACGCGGTGGATGAGCTGGGCGAAGTCGTCGGGGGAGAGGGTGAGGTGCCCGGCTTCCGGCGCCTTGCTGTCCCGGATCCCCCGCTCCCCTGCGAGGGAGGCGATTTCCACACAGTCTTGACCTCCGCCAGCGCCCGAACCGCTGCGGCTGGATTTGCGCCAAACGGGCTCGCTCACTGCGCGCTCTCCATCGGGTTGGTGGATGTCCCTGGACGGGCCTCGCCTTCGGCCGGTCCGTTGTCACGGTAGGTCAAAGGCGAGGCGGCGCGCGTTGGCCGAAGGGGTTAGAGGTCCAGGTCGCCGCGCTTAACCTGGTCGATGAGCTGGCCGAAGCCCGCTACGCCGAGTACCGGGCCGCGAAGGACAAGGAGGCCGGACGATGAGCACCGGACGCCGCTGGCAGGACATCAAGGCCGAAGCGCACCGCCGCAACCCGGAACTGGCCGAGCTCGAGCGGCAGGCTCGCGCGCGCGCCGAACTGGACGCCTACGTCGCCGGCCACCACCTCAAGGAACTTCACAAGGCCCGCCCGGGACGGGCCTCGCCTTCGGCCGGTCCGTTGTCACGGTAGGGCGAAGGCGAGGCGGTGCGCGTTGGCCGTAGGGGTTAGAGGTCCAGGTCGCCGCGCCTCAGCCGGTCGATGAGCTGGGCGAAGCCCTTATAGGAGACGGTGAGGTACCCGGCCTCCGGCGCCTTACTGTCTCGCATACCGATCGCGCCGCCGATGTGCGCGACCTCAACGCAATCGCCGCCTGTGGTGCTGCTTCGGCTGGCCTTTCGCCAGTTGACAGGGGATGCCACTTCATGGCCTCCATGTCAGGCCGCCGCGCTTGGCGTGGGCGATGAGGCGGGTGAAGTCGTCGGGGGAGAGGGTGAGGTGCCCGGCTTCGGGCGCCTTGCTGTCCCGGATCCCCCGCCCGTTGGCGAGCGCGGCAACCTCTACGCAGTCTTGACCTCCGCCAGCGCCCGAACCGCTGCGGCTGGATTTGCGCCAAACGGGCTCGCTCACTGCGCGCTCTCCATCGGGTTGGTGGATGTCCCTGGACGGGCCTCGCCTTCGGCCGGTCCGTTGTCACGGTAGGTCGAAGGCGAGGCGGCGCGCGTTGGCGTGCGGGTTAGATGTTCAGGTCGCCGCGCTTCACGCGGTCGATGAGTTGGGTGAAGTCGTCGGCGGAGAGGGTGAGGTGCCCGGCTTCGGGTGCCTTGCTGTCGCGGATCCCGCGTCCCTCGGCGAGCGCGGCAACCTCCACGCACTCTTCGCCGCCAGCACCGCCGGTGCCGCTCCTGGTGGACTTCCGCCAAATCGGCTCGTTCACTGCGCGCTCTCCATCGGGTTGGTGGATGTCCCTGGACGGGCCTCGCCTTCGGCCGGTCCGCTTGTCACGGTAGGTCGAAGGCGAGGCGGCGCGCGTTGGCGTGCGGGTTAGATGTTCAGGTCGCCGCGCTTCACGCGGTGGATGAGCTGGGCGAAGTCGCCGGGGGAGAGAGTGAGGTGCCCGGCTTCGGGCGCCTTGCTGTCCCGGAGCCCCCGCCCCTCAGCGAGCGCGGCAACCTCTACGCAGTCTTGCCCGCCGGCGCCGCCGGTGCCGCTCCTGGTCGACTTGCGCCAAATCGGCTCGTTCACTGCGCGCTCTCCATCGGGTTGGTGGATGTCCCTGGACGGGCCTCGCCTTCGGCCGGTCCGCTTGTCACGGTAGGTCGAAGGCGAGGCGGCGCGCGTTGGCGTGCGGGTTAGATGTTCAGGTCGCCGCGCTTCACGCGGTGGATGAGCTGGGTGAAGTCGTCGGGGGAGAGGGTGAGGTGCCCGGCTTCGGGCGCCTTGCTGTCCCGGATCCCGCGTCCCTCAGCGAGCACGGCAACCTCTACGCACTCGTTGCCGGATGCGTTGCTCCGGCTGGCCTTCCGCCACTCGATCACTGCATGGCCTCCATAATCCGTGCGATGTGACTTCGTGAGGCGGACGCCGACAGAGCTTCCGCGCCTATCAGGTCGAAACGCTTGGCGAAGTCATCGAGCATCGTGGGCTCATGCGTCAGTCTGCCACCCGTGTTGGCCTCCATGTAGGCGGCGGACCACCTCTGCCCGGTCAGGATCGTGAAAGAGCCGTCGAGACCAATGTGCGCACCTACGGCACGCGGCACGGTGCGAAGGATGACGTTACGTCTATGGCTGAGATTCACCAGGTGGTCGAGCTGATTCCGCATGATCTCCGGCCCGCCGACAGGTTGATCCAGTGCCGCCTCGTTGATCAAGACGCGTAGCTCTGGCGGCTTCTCGCGCTGAAGGACCTCTTGGCGGGCCATGCGTGCGTTCACGGCTGCCTCGACGTCCTCGATGATCTGCCCCTCGTCAAGCAGCGCGTGGGCGTAGTCCTCCGTCTGGAGGAGGCCGGGGATGATCGCGAGGGCCCAGTAGCTCACACGGGACGCCTTCGCCTCGAGTGGTGTGTACTGCGCCCACCACCCCGGGTCGTGTGCTCGCTCCGCAAGTCGCCGAAGGCGGACAAAGTGCCCGCGAGTGCGCCAAATGTAGTCCAGAGTTTCGGCGTGCTTCAGGGGTAGGTTTTCGCGAGCCGATTCCCAGTTCGAAACATGAGCTTTTGTCACGCCGAGAAGCTCGCCCAAGTCCGTCTGGGTCAGATTCCGCTCTAGGCGCCATATCCGCAGGTCAGCGGCCAGCCAGTGCCAGTGATTGTTGTCCGGGTCGAGATCGTTTGCTGAGGTCATTCATGATCCATTAAGTACAGATTGGCCCGTTGAACGGTTCTGACGATACGGCGAGGCGGCATGGTGTTCCAGGGGTTCGGCAGTGAAAGGTAAATTCGATGAACGGCAATTCGGGCATGTGGGGTAATTCGTGTTCGCGGGATGAGTTCACGCTTCGGTGGCACGCCTATCCGGAGAGCGTGTATCTGACGCGCTCGCTCGTCACGCAGGCGTGCGAGGAGTGGGGGCTTCCGCAGCACGACTACGTCGGGCGGACGATCATGTCCGAGCTGGCGTCGAACGCCGTGGTGCACGCCGTCGAGGGGCACGAGGTCCAGGCGTGGGTGACGCGGCTGGGCGACGCGATCGAGTTCCGGGTGTGGGACCCGTCGCACGCGCCGCCGGTCGTCCCGGAGGCGGACTTCGAAGCCGAGGACGGCCGGGGCCTGATGATGGTTCAGTTCCTCGCATCCGGTGGCTGCGGCTACCGCCACGTGGTCGGGGGCCCGGGCAAGGTCGTCTGGGCGCGGCTGGCCCTTTAGACCCCCGCCCGTCCGGCGGGCCGGCGTCGCCCGTGTCCCCCCAGGGGCGGCCGCTTGTTCCCCCGCATCGCCGGGCGGGCGGGCCTCATTCCGGAAAACTCGTGGCGGCGGACGAGCCGATCGCCACGAAGGTGCAGGACGGGATGTGGCCCACGTCGTCCTCGACGGGGCCGTCGATGATGGCGCGGATGAGCGGCGTCCCATGCGCCGTTCGATCGGGTGATCGCCACGGCGGCGGCGCATACCGTCCCGTATGCCTGGGTCGAGCAGACCAAGCCGGGCGGGCTGATCGTGGTGCCGTGGGCGGCGACGTTCCATGCGGACGGGCCGCTGGCCGTGTCTGGCTCGACGAGCCCGGCACGGTCGCCCGCTGAACGGAACGCCCGGGCCCGCCCGGGGTTTTATCGCTTTTTTATAAAAAGCGGAGTGGATTCCGCTGCGGCGGCGATTTCGCGGGCGGCTCCCTTGTGAGAACCCTGTGTTAACAAGCACACTGGCCGAATATCGGCCTCACTCAAAGGAGCGGCCATGGGGGCGCTTGCTCTGGCCACGGTGGCACCGGTCGCCTATGTCGCGGGTTTCACGGTCTTCAAGGTCACGGGGCGGCGGATGCCGCGGCTCACCGGGTCCCGGTTCCTGCACACGACGTGGACGCTGGCGTCCAGCCCGGCCTGGCTCGCCGGGCTGGCGCTGCTGATCGGCGGGATGGTCGTGCAGAGCGTCGTGCTGGCGCGGATCCCGGTCAGCGCGGTGGTGCCGATGTACGGGCCGGTCATGGTCGTGCTGCTGCTCATCGCGGTCACGAACTTCCGGGAGCGCGTGACGCCCGGCGAACTGGGCGCGCTGGCGGTGCTCGTCCTGGCGCTGCTGGCGTTCGCCGCCGCGGGCGGGCTGCTGCGCGGCACGGTCCACGCCGGGCCGGCCGGGCCGTGGGACCCGCACGCGCCGCTGTGGAAGGTCGCGCTGCTCATCGGCCCTTCGCTGCTGTTCCCGCTGTGGCTGTTCGTCGTGCGCGACAGCCCGGTGGACGGGCGGCACGCCAAACGCGTCACGGGCGTCGCGTTCGGGCTGGGCGCGGGGGTGCTCGTCGGGTGCGCGGAGAGCTCCGGCGCGGCCATCGCCCGGATCCTGCGGCACGACCCGGCGGCCTGGCCGGAGGCGCTGCGCACGCCGCACCTGTACATCGTCGTCGTCGCGGGGCTGCTCGGGGCGGGGCTGGCGCAGATCGGGCTGCAGCGCTGCCGGCTGTCCGTGGTGATCATCATGCTGGCGGTCGGGTCGAAGGCGTCGCTCTGGCTCGGCGGGATCATGGTGTACGGGCAGCCGTGGCCGGAGACGCCGCGCAAGTTCCTGCTGTCGGCGGTGGGCCTGGTGCTCGCGGCGGCGTCGGTGTTCCTGATCCCGCGCCACGAGCGGGAGGATCCCGTGGAGGAGCAGGCGCCGGAGGCCGTCGCGCCCGCGCAGACGCCGTTCGCTCCGCTGCGCGAGCGGGGCGCCGCCGAGCCCGGCTGGGCGCCGATGCTGTCCGCCCCGGTCGTCGAGCCGGAGCCGTCGCGGGCCGCCGAGCCGCGGCCGGCGGTTCCGCGGAGCGCGGCGGCGATGCGGTACGCGGCCATGCGGAACGAGGCCACCGGACGGGGCGACCGGGCCTGAGCACCGGTCACGGGAACTGCCCCTCGCGGGGCGGCCACCGGGCGGCGGCCCGCGCCTCGTCGCGCTCCCGGATCAGCCGCGCCAGCTCGTTGGTCACCTCGTCGAGGAACGCGTCGACCTCCTCGACCGCGTACCCCTGCGTGAGGCGGGTCGTCGCGAACTTCCGGTTCCGGACGGTCTCCGGGGTGATCCGCCGCTCGCCGTGCACGCCGCCCGCGCCGTCCACGCCGCCCGTGCCACCTACGCCGTCCGCGCCGCCGCCGAAGCCGGTCGGCCGGCTCTGCCACGCCGGTCTCTTCTTGCCCATGCGCACCACTTAACACAGGCCGCCGCGGGCGGGGCGAGCGTTTCCTCGAAGGTGTTGCAAGGGTGCTGATTCCGAACCGATTTCTTGAAGCCGGGTGAGCATTTTCCGGGACGCGGAGATTCCTGCTGTACGCTGCGCTGCGTCCATTTTCCGGGCGGTCGGTTGGGTACGCCCCCGCGCTGAGGAGTCCGAATGGAACGTGTTATCGAGCATCGCCCCGGCACCAGCGGGAAGGCGCGCAGGTTCGCGTTGTTCATGAAGGTGTTCGTCCGGCCGGTGTTCTTCTACAGCCCGCTGACCCGGTTCATGCTGCGCCTCGCCGTCGTGCTGGACTGGGCGGCCCCGCTGCTGATGCGCCCGGCCCGCGGCACCCGCGTCGAACGCGTCGACCTGGACGGCTTCCACGGCGAGTGGATCCGCCCCGAGGGCGCCGATCCCGGCCGCGTCGTCCTGTACCTGCACGGCGGCGGCTTCTTCTGCTGCGGCCTGCGCACCCACCGCGGTCTCGTGGCGAGGATCGCGGCCCGCTCCGGCGGCGTCGCCTTCTCCGTCGCCTACCGGCAGCTTCCCGGGTCGTCCCTCGCGATATCGATGGCGGATGCGCTCAACGCCTACGCATGGCTCCTGGAACAGGGGTTCGCCCCGCAGGACATCGTCATCGCGGGCGACTCGGCGGGCGGCTTCCTCGCCTTCACCACCGTCCTCACCGCCATGGAGAACGGCCTGCCGAGACCGGCCGGGATCGTCGCGCTGTCGCCGCTGGTGGACCTCGACCACGAGGGCCGCGCGTCCTACGAGTTCACCCGCCGCGACGCCTACGTGCCGGTCCACCGCCTGAAGAAGCTGAACCGCCTCCTCCTCGCCGGGATGGACCCCGGCCCGCTGCCGTCCCCGTGCGACCGCGACCTCAGGGGCCTGCCCCCGGTCTTCATCGTCGCGGGCTCCCGCGAGGCGCTCCGCTACGACGCGGAGCTCATGACGGAACGGCTCGCGCTCGCCGGGGTCCCGCACCGCCTGCAGATCTGGGAGAACCAGGTGCACGTCTTCGCCGCGTTCGCCGGCGCCGTCCCCGAAGGCCATCAGGCCATCGACGAGGTGGCCGCCTTCGTCCGCTCCGCGACCCCGCGCGCGACCGGCACCGCCGCCTGACGGGCGTCACGTCCCCGGCGTCTGGAACGCCTTCATGCAGGCCAGCAGCGCGGTCTGGGTCTTGGTCTTGTCGGCGCCGGGCGGGGGCGTCCAGGCGCTGACGTCGTCGGGGACGTCGACGCCGTGCGCGCGCATGCACCGGGCGAACGCGGTGACGGTCTTGGACGGCGCGGTCGTCGGCCTGGTCACTTTGGGGCCGGGCTTGGGCGCCGCGGGCGGGGAGGTGGGCGCGGCGCCGGTCGGCGTCTGCGTGGGCGCCGGCGCGGTGCTGGTACCCGGCGACGCCGAGCCGTCCGGCGCCGTGGGGGAACCGAGGGACACCGGCGGCGGCGCGGACGCGGCGCCGCCGCCGTCCCCGCCGCCGCAGCCGGCGGTGAGCAGCAGCGTCGCGGCGAGCAGCAGCGCCGCCGGCCCGGTACGAGCTGGCATCGGCTTCACCTCGGGTCCTTCCGATGAGACGTCGGCGGTCCCGGGCCGCGCGGCGGCCGGGAGAAAAGCCATTATCGTCCGCCCGGAAGGGTGTGCGTTATCACTCGGATAAAGTTCCGGAACGCCCGCTTGTCAGCCGGTTGACAACCATTTCAGAAGGCCGGCGACTGCTCACCGGAGTATGAAGAAGAGTATTCCTTGCTCGCCGGGTGAGCAATTTTCCGGTCCGTCTTGTGCCGGTGCGTTCTTTCGTGGTCCCATCCGGTGCCAGGCTCGTGACCGGTGCGGAATGCGACCGCCGGCCGGGCCGGACGGACGATTTCCGATGGGTGGTCGAGAGATGAGTGTTCGCGCACGTCGGGCCGGCCGCCTGCTGGCGACGGCCGGGGCGGGCGCGCTGCTCGCCGCCGGCCTGGGCGGCGCCGGAGCCGCGGCCACGGGCACCCAGAACGCCGACGTCACCGTGGCGTACCAGTGCGCGTTCCCCGCCGGGCCGCAGCACGTGGACGTCCGGTACCGGGCGGCGTTCCCCGCGTCGGCGGCGCCGGGCGGGCAGGTGCGGCCGGGGAAGGTCACGGCGACGCTGACCGTCCCGCGCGCCGCGCTCGCCGACCTCGACGCCGCCAAGGTCGGCGGGACCGTGCGGGTCGCGGCGCAGACCACGCAGAACGGGACGGTCGCCAAGGCCGCCTGGCCCGCGTTCACCGTCGACCCCGCGGACGTCCCCGGCGACGGCGACGTGACCCTCACCGCGTCCGGGCAGCCCGAGGCCGTGACGGCCGGGCGCACCGGCACCCTCACGTTCGGCCTCGGCGGACTCGACCTCGGCCTGGCGCCCGCGCCCGCCGCCGGCGGCACCGAGGAGAGCCCGGTCGCCTGCACCCCCGCGCAGGGGCGGGCCGGTGTCCTCGCGGCGGTCCCGATCACGGCGGACGGCGCCGCCCCCGGCGCCGCGCAGCCCCCGAAGAGCACCGCGGCGGTGCCGCCCGGCGAGTCCCCGCCGGGCTGCCAGGACCTCAAGGAGCCCGGATGGCTGATCTCCGGCTGCGTCTACATGAACGGCTTCGCGAACGTGCGCAAGCTCGGCGGCGCCACCGTCCTCAATGACCCGGCGGACCCGGCCCCCGCCCTGACGAACGTCGAGTACAACATCGTCCCCAACCTGCCCACCGGGACCGGGACGGACGTCCGCTTCCGCTTCCACGAGCCGCTGCGCTCGAAGGCGAGCTTCCTGACGTTCGGCTTCATGCCCACGACGGCCACCATGGAGATGGAACAGGTCGGCCTCGGCACGGAGACCTCGGCGCCGTACGTGAAGGGCCAGACCCGGCAGCACGTCCAGACCAGGATGCGGGTCACGATCCGGCTGTACGACGTGAAGGTCAACGGGACGCCGCTGGACGTCGGCGCGGGGTGCCGGTCCAGCCGGCCTGCGGACATCGAGCTCGGCGACGCGCCCGGAGCCGACATCACCAACATCGTCAAGGGCGGCGTGCTCGACGGTTCCTTCGAGATCCCGCCTTTCCGGGGATGCGGATCCGGAGAGAATCTGGACCCGCTCTTCACCGGCTCGGTCTCCGGGCCCGGAAACTATCTGAAGGTCAGCCAGGGAACGATCTGCGGCCGGGCGCCCGCGACCTGCCCGCCGGCAATGCCAGAACTGAAGCGATAACGGCCGTCCGGTACGGCGGCAGGGGTCAGGCATGCCCGAAATAGCTGCGTCATGCCTGGTCAGCACGTGCGTGTGAGCATTGTCACTCGACAATAAAGGCCGCGTAAGGCGGCGATTGAAACGTCTCAGAATTTGTCATCGGCGTCCGATGACGAATGCGGTTCCCGACGAGTAACTTACCGGCGAAACGCAGTGGAAACGGTTCTCAGGAGGTGATGCGGCATCGGGGGTGAGCAGCACATCGGATAGCCGTGTTTCGAGAATCGAGAGGTACCAGTGAAGACCACGAAGAACACCCGGCGCAGAGGCGGGATGCTCGCCGGCGCGGCCGTCGCGCTGAGCGCCGCCGCCATCGCGTCGGCCATGCCGGCCTCGGCCGCCGCGCCGATCCACTACTCCTTCGACCTGAAGGGGTCGTCGTTCATCAAGGCGCCGAACGGCACCACCGACCTCACCGGCGGCGTCGAGGCCGACCTCGACGTCACCAAGCCGACCGACAACGTCACGGCGGACCTGACGCTGAACCCGACCAAGGGCAGCTTCCAGATCCTCGGCATCCTGCCGGTGACCGCGGACGTCGCCTTCGTCCAGCAGGGCAAGACCACCGGCACCTACGCCAACAGCGAGCTCACGACGGACTCCAAGATGTTCGTCAAGCTCGGCTCGTTCAACGTGTTCGGGGCCATCCCGATCGGCGGCGGCGACCAGTGCCAGACCACCCAGCCGTCGGACATCGTCCTCAAGTCGGACGGGAAGTTCATCCCGTCCAAGGGCGGCACGCTCAAGACCGACGACTACACGCTGTCCTCGATCGACAACTGCGGCCCGCTGACGGGGATCCTCAGCCTCTTCACCGCCGGGTCCGGCAACACGATCTCGCTGAACCTCACCGCCAAGGCGTAGGCCCGCCCTCGCCTGACCCGAGGGCGCGTCCGACCCCTCCGCCCGGCCCACGGGCGAAGGGCCGGCCCCGCGCCTGCCCACGGCGTCGCCCCCGCCTCCCCGCCGGCGGGGGCCGACCCGTCACCGCGCGTCGCGGACCTCCGTCCGCGGCCCCGCTCGATCCCCCCAGCCTCACGCACACGAGAGGTACGAGGTGAAACCGAAGAACATCTCCCGAAGAGTCAGGACCGGCACGGTCCTCGGCTCCACGGCGGGCCTGATGCTCGCCATGGCGAGCATCGTGGCGGCGCCGGCGGCGTCCGCCGACGCCGGGCTGACGCTCAAGTACAAGTGCACCTACCCGCTGATCGGGCAGCAGGACCTCAGCGTCGCGATCTCCACCGACATCCCGGACAAGGTCGCGCTGAACACCCCGTCGCCCACGATCAACATCAAGGCGGTGTCGACCGTCAGCGGCGACACCACCTTCGGCCTGTGGACAACCCTCACCAAGAAGCTGACCGGCACCGCGAAGGCGCAGGCGTCGCTCGTCGCGCCGCAGTACCCGAGCGGGCTGCCGCTGAAGCCGAACATGACGCTGGCCGACGCGAACGTCCCCGACTCGGGGCCGTTCGACATCACCGCCACCGGCACGCAGGTACCGCTGACGTTCAACAAGGCGGGCTGGGCGCAGATCACGGTCGGCAACCTCGACCTGGCGATCACCCCGCTCGGCGCGGACGGCAAGCCCACCGGGCTCGGCCAGATCAACGCGTCCTGCAAGCAGCTGCCGGGGCAGAACAACGTCCTGAAGCAGTTCCTCATCGACGACGGGACCAACCCGCCGAAGCCGGACCCGGTCCCGGGCAAGTACCCGGCGCCGAACCCGGTGCAGGCGCTCGACCCGGGCCTGCCGAGCTCGCCGGAGAAGACCCTCGACTACACCTGCCCGTACCCCCTCGTGGGCGACGGCGACCTGCAGGTCAAGGTGAAGTCGAACTTCCCGACCGAGGTCCCGGTCAACACCGCGACGCAGGACTTCATCTCCCAGGCCATCCAGGTCACGTCGGTCTCGACCGTTCCGGCCGACGTGAACGAGAACGGGCTCCAGCAGCTCGGCGCCGTGCAGATGGACGGGACCGCCCTCGCGCACCCGACCATCACGGTGCCCGAGATGGCCAACCCCGTCCCGCTGCAGATGGCGCTGAAGCTGGACAAGACCAACGTCCCGGCGACCGGCCCGGTCAGCATCAACGGGCCCGGCAAGGCCCCGGCGCTGTCGTTCACCAAGACCGGCGCCGGCAAGGTCGCCCTGGACGACATCGACATCCAGAACTTCACCACCTACGACGCCGACGGCAACCCCGCGAACCTCGGCGACTTCACCTGCCACCTGAAGTCCGGGCAGGACAACACCCTGTTCAGCTTCACCATCAAGGACGGCGGCGGCACGGGCCCCGGCCCCGACACGATCGCTCCGTCGGTGCCGGCGAATGTGAAGGGCGCGGCGACCGGTGGTTCGGTGGCGGTGTCCTGGGACGCCTCCACCGACAACGACGGTGGTTCGGGTGTCAAGGGCTACTACGTGACGGTGGACGGTAAGAAGGGCGACCTGGTGACGGGTACGTCCACGACCGTTTCGGGTCTGGCCGACGGTGACCACACGTTCGCGGTGTCGGCGGTGGACAACGCGGGCAACGAGTCCACCGCGTCCGCTCCGATCACGGTGAAGGTCTCCACGGGCCCCGGCCCCGACCAGACCGCTCCGTCCGTTCCGGCGAATGTGAAGGGCGCGGCGACCGGTGGTTCGGTGGCGGTGTCCTGGGACGCCTCCACCGACAACGACGGCGGCTCCGGCGTCAAGGGCTACTACGTGACGGTGGACGGTAAGAAGGGCGACCTGGTGACGGGTACGTCCACGACCGTTTCGGGTCTGGCCGACGGTGACCACACGTTCGCGGTGTCGGCGGTGGACAACGCGGGCAACGAGTCCGAGGCGTCCACTCCGATCACGGTGAAGGTCTCCACGGGCCCCGGCCCCGACCAGACCCCTCCGTCCGTGCCGGCGAACGTCAAGGGCACCGGGTCCGACGACGGTTCGGTGGCGCTGTCCTGGGGCGCCTCGACCGACAACGACGGCGGCTCCGGCGTCAAGGGCTACTACGTGACCGTCGACGGCAAGAAGGGCGCCGACGTGGTCACCGGTACCTCGACCAAGGTCTCCGGCCTGGCCCAGGGCGACCACACGTTCGCGGTGTCGGCCGTGGACAACGCGGGCAACGAGTCCGCCGCGTCCGCTCCGGTCACGGTGAACGTGCCCGGCAAGCCGACCGGCGGCGGCGCGTCGTACACGCTGTCCGGGTCGTCGACCATCAAGGGCCTGAACGGCAAGGTCGCGCTGAACGGCGCGGTCAACGCCGCGGTCGACGGCAGCGGCAAGGTCTCCGCGGACCTGACGCTGAACCCGACCACCGGCACGTTCTCGCTGTTCGGGTTCATCCCGGCGACCGCCGACATCGCCTTCGCCCCGCAGGGCAAGACGACCGGCACCCTGTCGGGCTCCACCCTCAGCACCGACACCAAGACCGTCGTCAAGATCCCCTCGATCAAGGTGTTCGGGATGGACCTCGGCGTCGGCAGCACCTGCCAGACGAGCGCCCCGGCCGACATCCCGCTGAAGTCCACCAACTTCAGCGTGGCGGGCGGCGGGACGCTCACCGGCAGCTACACCCTGCCGAGCCTGACCGGCTGCGGCTTCCTCACCCCGCTCGTCAGCGCGCTGGCCGCCGGCCCGGGGAACACGATCGACCTGAAGGCCACGCCGAAGAAGTGATCCTCCGGCAGTGACCGAACGGTCCTGATTCCGGCCCCCGCCGCTCTACCAGGGACGGCGGCGGGGGCCACCCCCGTCCAGGACGACCCCCTCGTGAGACGAGCACCCCGCGGGACGAGAGCCCGTGCACGACGAGCGGCAGGAGAGGCAGCAGTGAGAGCCACGAGGAGAACGGCCGGGAGCGCGGCCGTGGCGTGCGCCGTCGCGCTCGCGTCCGGTGCCGCCGCCCTCGCCGGGACCGCGGCGCCCGCCGCCGCCGAGCCGGTCTCGCTGACCCTGAACTACCACTGCGTGTTCCCGCTGATCGGCCCCGAGCCGCTCACCGTCACGATCGACACCGACGTCCCGAAGACCGTGGTCAGCGGGCAGCAGGTGCCGGGCTTCACGGTCGACTCCGTCTCCACCGTCAGCGCCGGCTCGACCCGCGGCCTGGCCGCCGTCGGATCCGCGAAGCTCGGCGGGACCGCGCTCGCCAAGGCGTCCATCGCGGTCCCGGACGTGCCGACCGGCCTGCCGGTGCCGGTCACCTCGAAACTCGACACCACCGCCGTCCCCGCCGAGGGCGCCTTCGACGTCCACGCGCGCGGCACCACCGTCCCGCTGACGTTCCGCAAGACCGGCAAGGGGACGATCAGGGTCGGCGACCTCGTCCTCACGCTGACGCCGACGATCGGCGACGGCGGCCCGTCCGGGCTCGGCACGTTCGAGTCCGAGTGCACGCAGGACCCGGGCCAGGACAACGTGCTCGCGACCTTCGACGTCGTCGACTCCACGCCCGTCTCGACCCACCACGACTACACGGTGCGGGGGACGGCGGCCATCAAGGCGGCCGCCGGGACCGTCCCCCTGAACGGCACCCTCAGCACCGACATCGACCCGGGCACCGGGAACGTCACCGGCGACCTCGACCTCGACCCGGCCACCGGCGACCTCAAGGCCTGGGGGTTCCTCCCCGTCACGGCGGACGTCGCGTTCGGGCGGCCGGGCGCGACCACCGGCCGGCTGACCGGCGACGGGCTGGCCGCCGACGCCGCGCTGGACGTGCGGGTCGCGTCGTTCAAGGTGTTCGGGCTGCCGGTCGGCGGCGGCGACCAGTGCCGGACGGCCGGGCCCGCGACCGTCCCGCTGACCTCCGGCGGCCCCTTCGACCCGGCGCGGGGCGGCGGGCTCGCGAGCCCCGGCTTCACGCTCCCCCCGCTCCAGGACTGCGGCCCGCTGACCCCGCTGCTCGGCTCGCTCACCGCCGGCCCCGGCAACACGGCCGACCTGACCCTCACGCCGAAGGAGCAGGGCTGATGCAGGTCCGCACCCCTCCCGCTCGCCGCACCCGTCCCGCTCGCCGCGCGCTCCCCGCGCGCCGCATGCAACATGTACGCCGCATGCACCATGTATGTCTCCTGGTCACGCTCGTTGCGATGGCGGCGCTGGCCGCAGGCCCTGCCGTGACCGCCGCCGCCGCGGCGCCCGACCGACCGGCCGCCGCCGCGTCCGACCCCGCCCCGCCCGGCGACGCCTTCTACACCCCGCCCGACCCGCTGCCCGCGGGCGCGCCTGGCGACGTCATCCGGTCCCGGCCGTCGAAGGCCGGGCCGCCCACCGCGCGCAGGCTGGCCGACGCGTGGCAGGTCATGTACCTGTCCACGGACGCGCTCGGGAAGCCGGACGCCGTCACCGGCACGATCCTCGTCCCGAAGAGCGCGGACCGGGCGACGGCGCCGATCATCGGCTGGGGGCCCGGGACGAGCGGCCCGGCGTTCCAGTGCGCGCCGTCCAAGTTCATCGACGAGGGCGCCTTCTACGAGCAGTCCGCGCTGAACGAGATGCTCCAGGCCGGGTACGCGGTCGCCGTCCCCGACTACGAGGGCTACCACGCCGACCCGAAGACCACCTACGTCGCCGGGAAGTCGATGGGGCCCGCCCTGATGGACGCCGTCCGCGCGGCGCAACGGCTGCCCGACGCGGGCCTGTCGAAGGACGCGAAGGTCGTCTTCCGCGGCTACTCGCAGGGCGGCGGCGCCGCGATGTGGGCGGGGCAGCTCCAGCCGACCTACGCGCCGGACCTGAACCTCGTCGGCGTGGTCGGCGGCGGCGTCCCCGCGAACCTCGCGCTGGTCGCGCTCGGCCTGGACGGCAAGAAGCCGTTCGGATTCCTCCTCGACGCGCTGATCGGCCTCGACAACGCCTATCCGGAACTGGACCTGGACTCCTATCTCAACGACGCCGGAAAGGCGGCCGTCGCCGGAATGCAGCAGCACGACTGCACCCTCGAACTGCTGCTGGATTATCCGGGCAAGAAGGTCTCCGACTACTTCACGACGAACCCGCTGGGCACGAAGCCGTGGGCGGACCGCGTCACCGAGAACCGGCTCGGCGGAACGCCCATCAAGGTGCCCGTCCTGCAATACCACTCCGACGCCGACGAGATCGTCGCGTTCAACCAGGCGAACGCGCTGCACCAGCAGTACTGCACCGAGGGCGTGCCGCTCACCTGGAAGGTCTGGAAGGGCCTGAGCCACATCACGCTCGTCTACCGCGGAAACGCGGACGCCATGGCGTTCATCGCGGACCGGCTCGCCGGGAAGCCCGCGGCCTCGAACTGCACCACCACCCCGAGTTCCTGAAGGAGAGTTCGATGATTCGGCGATTGATCATCGGAACCGTGCTCGCGTCCGTGACGGCCGCGGCCGCCGCCGGCTGCGGCGGCGGCGGAGACAAGGCGAAGCCGGAGGTCGCGTGGGCCGGGAAGGTCTGCGACGGCGTCACCGCGAGCGGCGCCGGCCTGAGCTTCCCCCAGATCGACCCGAAGAACGGCGCGAAGTCCGCCAAGGCCCTCGCCGGCTTCCTCGACGCCATGGACAAGCGCCTCCAGACGATGGAGACCCGGCTCCAGGGCGCGGGCGCGCCGCCCATCGACAACGGGCAGGCGGCGCTGAACACGGCGCTCGCCAACCTGCGCGGCACCGAGTCGGCCGTCCGGACCGCGTCCGCCGGCCTCGCGAAGGCCAAGGTGACCGACGTGAAGTCGTTCAAGGCCGCGGTCACCGAGGCGGGGCAGGCGATGCAGAAGGTGCAGACCTACCAGGGCCCCACCAAGGACCTGCGCGCCGACCCCGCCCTGGCCAAGGCGTTCGACCAGGCCGGCTCCTGCAAGACGCACCAGCTGTGAACGCCGAGGTCAGGAGCACCGCCATGGCACGCCGCGCGATCGCCGGGCTCGTCCTCGCGGCCCTCGCCACCGCGCCGCTCGCCGGATGCAGCGGTGACGACGGGGGCGGCAAGGGCACCACCGCCGCCGCCGCGCCGACCGCGACCGGCGCGTCCGCCTCGACGAAGGCGGAGCCGCGCCGGAAGGCGACGAAGGCGACGATCACCTGGGCCGGGCGGGTGTGCCGCGCGATGCCGCCGGGCATCACCGACTCCCCGCTGCCCAAGATCAAGGCGCAGGACGCCGCCGCCTCCGAGCGCGCGATCGCCGCCTACATGACCGGGATGGCGAAGCGCCTCGACACCGTCCGCACCCGCCTCCAGCAGGCCGGATCGCCGCCGATGGCGGACGGCCGGACCGTGCTGGACGCGACGCTCAAGGACCTGGAGACCACCGGGCGGCAGCTGCGGGACGCGGCGTCCGGGCTGCGCACCGGCCGGGTCGGCACGCCCGCGTTCCGGACGGCGCAGGCGAACGCGGGCAAGGCGATGCGCCGGCTCGGCGCCTACCGGCCGCCGACGAGGGCGCTGCGCGCGTCCCCCGCGATCGGCGACGCGTTCACCCGCGCCGCCCCCTGCAAGAAGCCGGGCGTATGACGGGCGGCGGGCCCGGCGTCATTTCGCGCCGGCGGACTTCATGCAGGCGAGCAGGGCGGCCTGCATGTGGGTGTCGCCCGGGCCGGGGGTCGGCTGCCAGTGGCTCACGTCGTCGGGGACCTTGACGCCGTGCGCGCGCATGCACGCGACGAAGTCGTTGACGACCTTGGTCGGCGCGGAGGAGGGCGCGGCGCCGCCGGGCGTGCCGGAACCGCCGGTGCCACCGCCCGCGGAACCGCCCCCGCCGCCGGGGCCGCCGGAGCCTCCGGGGCTCGACGGGACGGTGATGCCCACGCTCACCTCCGGGTTCGGGGCGGACGAGGAGGACGAGGCGCTCTTGCCGCCGCCGCCACCGCCGCAGGCGGTGAGGGAGAGCGCCGGCGCGAGCAGCAGGACTGCGAGACGACGTCGGTTCACTTCGGTTCCTTCCCGCGGGGTGGGGCCTTGACGATAGCCGTTCCGCGCCGTTCGCGCGCCCCCTCCCGGCGGCCGGGAAACGTGTCGTCCGATGCCAAATAAATGCTCATGATCATCGAGAATGTGTCAGTGCGGGATAGAAGAGCGCGGGCCCGGCGATTTTCGTTCCCCGCCTTCTTGCATATCGAATTTACCCGCCAGTAGTTTTCCTGGACCATGCGAACGCGAAAGGAGGCCCGGCCGTGGCGGCACCGGTCATCGAATTCCCGCTGAGCGCGCTGCGCCAGGCGGGGCGGATGTTCGCGCTCGGCGCCACCGTGCTCGGCATGTCGTTCCGCCGGCCGTTCCAGTTCCGCGAGTTCGTCGAGCAGTTCTGGTTCATCGCCAGCGTGACGATCCTGCCGACCGCGCTCGTGTCGATCCCGTTCGGCGCGGTGACCTCGCTGCAGGTCGGCTCGCTCACCCAGCAGTTCGGCGCGCAGTCGTTCACCGGCGCCGCCAGCGTGCTGGTGGTGATCCAGCAGGCCAGCCCGATGATCGTGGCGCTGCTGGTGTCCGGGGTGGCGGGCTCGACGATCTGCGCGGACATCGGCGCCCGGACGATCCGCGAGGAGCTGGACGCGATGGAGGTGCTCGGCGTCTCGCCCGTCCAGCGGCTCGTGGTGCCGCGCGTGCTGGCGTGCGTCGCGGTCGCGCTGCTGCTGAACGGGCTGGTCTCGGTCGTCGGCGTCGCGGGCGGCTACTACTTCAACGTCATGATGCAGGGCGGCACGCCCGGCGCGTACGTCGCGAGTTTCTCCGCCCTGGCGCAGCTCCCCGACATCTACGTGGGGGAGGCGAAGGCGCTGCTGTTCGGGTTCGTCGCGGGGGTGGTCGCCGCATATCGGGGGCTGAACCCGAAGGGCGGGCCGAAGGGCGTCGGCGACGTCGTCAACCAGTCCGTCGTCATCACGTTCCTGCTGCTGTTCCTGATGAACCTCGTGATCACCGGGATCTACCTGCAGGTCGTCCCGCCGAAGGGAGGCTGACGTGAGCCTGCTGACGGTGGTGAGGGGCGGCCCGAACCGGTGGTTCGCGTGGCTGGACCAGCCCGGCGACCAGGGCACCTTCTACGTCAAGGCGCTGCTGTGGACGCCGCGCGCGCTGCACCGCTACCGCAAGGAGGTGCAGCGGCTGCTGTCGGAGGTCGCGTTCGGCAGCGGCGGCCTCGGCGTGATCGGCGGCACGATCGGCGTGATGGTCGCGATGACCCTCGCGACCGGCGTCGTCGTCGGCATGCAGGGCTACTCGGCGCTCCAGCAGATCGGGACGTCGGCGTTCACCGGGTTCGCGTCCGCCTACATCAACACGCGGGAGATCGCGCCGGTCGTGTCGGGCCTCGCGCTGTCGGCGACGGTCGGCGCCGGGTTCACCGCGCAGCTCGGCGCGATGCGGATCAGCGACGAGGTGGACGCCCTGGAGGTGATGGGCATCCCGAGCCTGCCGTACCTCGTGACGACCCGGATCATCGCGGGCGCGGTCGCGATCGTCCCGCTGTACGCGGTCGGGCTGCTGTGCGCGTACCTCGCGTCCCGCGAGGTCACCGTGAAGGTGAACGGGCAGTCCGCGGGCACCTACGACCACTACTTCGGGCTGTTCCTGTCGCCGACGGACGTGGTGCTGTCGTTCCTGAAGGTGCTGGTCTTCAGCGTCCTCGTGATCCTGTCGCACTGCTACTACGGCTACCGCGCGGCCGGCGGCCCCGCGGGGGTGGGGAAGGCCGTCGGCCGCGCGGTCCGGACCTCGATCGTGCTGATCAGCGTGAGCGACTTCTTCTTCAGCCTCGCGGTCTGGGGCACCAACACGACGGTGAAGGTGGCCGGATGAACGCCCGGCGCGAGGCCCGGATGCGCAAGCGGGCGGGCGGCGAGGCGGTCGCCGGGCGGCGGCTCGCCGGGGTCGCGTTCCTGCTGGTGCCGGCGCTGCTGGTCTGGCTGTCGATCGCGATCTACGACAAGGCGTTCACCAAGGTCAGCTGGGTGACGCTCAAGACGGCGAGCGCCGGCAGCGAGATGCACCCGCACGCGGACGTGAAGCTGCGCGGCGTCGTCGTCGGCGAGGTGCGGACGGTGTCGTCCGACGGCGGCGTCGCGACGCTGAGGCTGGCGATCCAGCCGGACAAGGTGCGGCTGCTGCCGCGCAACGTCTCGGCGCAGCTGCTGCCGACGACGCTGTTCGGGCAGCGGTTCGTCGCGCTGATCCCGCCCGCGCAGCCGAGCCCGGCGCGGCTCACCGCGGGCAGCACCATCAGCCAGGACCGCTCGTCCAACGCGATCGAGCTCCAGCGGGTGATGGACAACCTGTACCCGCTGCTCACCGCCGTCCAGCCGGCGCAGCTGTCGGCGACGCTGACCGCGGTGTCGCAGGCGCTGAGCGGGCGCGGCGAGCAACTCGGCAGGACGCTGGTGGAGCTCGACGCCTACCTCAAGAAGATCAACCCGAGCCTGCCCGCGCTGAACCGGGACATCCGGGAGCTCGTCGCCGTCAGCAACGACTACAGCGAGGCGGCGCCCGACATCCTCCAGGCGCTCAACGACTTCAGCTACACGACCCGCTCGATCGTCCAGCAGAAGGACGACCTGAGCCGGCTGTACGCGACCGTCACCGGAGCCTCGCAGGACATGTCGGACTTCCTGCACGAGAACTCGGCGAACTTCATCGCGCTCGCCGCCGACAGCCGCGCCTCCCTGCAGGTGCTCCAGAAGTACTCGCCCGAGATGCCCTGCACGCTGCGGATGCTGAACGACTTCATCCCGCTGATGGACAGGGTCCTCGGCAAGGGGACGAAGCGGCCCGGCCTGCACGTGGACGTGACGACCGTCCAGAACAAGGGCCGCTACGTCCCCGGCAAGGACACGCCCCGCTACACCGACAAGAGCGGCCCGCACTGCTACCCGGCCGGCGCCACCGTGAGGTCGGCGCCGCCGAACGCGGCCACCCCGGTCGCCGTCGCGCCAGGCGCGCTCGGCCTGCCGAACTCCCCGGAGGAGAACCGCCTGGTCAACGAGCTGCTGGCACCCGGCCTCCAGGAGGTCCCCGAGGACCTGCCCGACTGGAGCAGCGTGCTCCTCGGGCCCGTCTACCGCGGCACGGAGGTGCGGATCCGATGAACCGGAGAGGGCTGCTCGGCCCGCTGTGGAAGTCGCTCGCGTTCGTCGTCGTGACGGTCGTGGCGACCGGGATGCTGGCGCTCACCATCGCGCAGACCGGCGGCGGGGGCTCCGTCACCTACCGGGCGCGGTTCACCGACGCGTCCGGGCTGCGCGACGGCGACAGCGTGCGGATCGCCGGCGTCCAGGTCGGGCGGGTCGGCGGGATCCGGGTCGCCGGGCGCCGCCAGGCGCTCGTCACCTTCAAGGTCGACCGCGGGCACCGGCTGCCCGCCTCGTCCACCGCGACGATCAAGTACCTGAACCTGATCGGCCAGCGGTACCTCGAAATCGGCCGCGGTACCGGCGACGCCGGCGTCCTGAACCCCGGCGCGACGATCCCCGTCGAGCGGACGGCCCCCGCACTGAACCTGACGCAGCTGTTCAACGGCTTCCAGCCGCTGTTCCAGGCGCTGTCGCCGAAGGACGTCAACCAGCTCGCCGGATCGATCGTCCAGGTGCTCCAGGGCGAGGGCGGCACGGTCGAGGACCTGCTGTCCACGGTCGGGTCGCTGACCAGCAGCATCGCCGACAAGGACCAGGTGATCGGGCAGGTCATCGACAACCTCAACGCCGTCCTCGACACGATCAACGGGCGCGGTGACAACCTGTCGAACCTCATCACGACGCTCCGGCGGCTCGTGTCCGGCCTCGCCGGAGACCGGACGTCCATCGGGAACGCGATCAGCGCCCTCGACGACCTCGCCGGCGCCACCACCGACCTCCTCCAGGAGGGCCGCGCCCCGCTCAAGCAGGACATCGCGCAGCTCGGGCGGCTGTCCACCAACCTCAACGACGACTCCCCGACCGTCGAGAAGTTCCTGCGGACGCTGCCGGTGAAGATGGCGGCGATCGGCCGGATCGGCTCGTACGGGTCGTGGATGAACTTCTACATGTGCGAGGCGTCCGTGACCGGGGTGACCTACCAGCAGTACCCGGGCGAGACCCACCCGGCGCCGACCGGCGTGCACTCGGACGCGGCGAGGTGCGGATCATGA
The DNA here is from genome assembly GCF_040651755.1 of Actinomadura sp. NPDC048394. Lineage (NCBI taxonomy): Bacteria > Bacillati > Actinomycetota > Actinomycetes > Streptosporangiales > Thermomonosporaceae > Actinomadura > Actinomadura sp. NPDC048394. The sequence goes on from NZ_JBEZJL010000008.1 coordinate 156,398, forward strand.
GGCGGCCGCGGCTGAAGCCGGTCCGGGAGCGCAACCCGGTCCTCGTCGCGATCGTGTCGATCGCGCTGCTCGTCGCCGCCGGGCTCGCCGCGTTCAACGCCAAGGACCTGCCGCTGATCGGCGGCGGCACCACCTACCGGGCCGACTTCGGCGAGGCCGCCGGGCTGCGGCCGGGCAACGAGGTCCGCGTCGCCGGCGTCAAGGTCGGCGAGGTCACCGGGGTCCGGCTGGACGGCGCGAAGGTCGCGGTGACGTTCCGGGTGAAGCGGACGTGGGTCGGCGACGCCAGCACCGTCGCGATCGCGATCAAGACGCTGCTCGGCGACAAGTACCTCGCCGTCGACCCGCTCGGCCCGCACCGCCAGGACCCCGGACGGACGATCCCGCTGACCCGCACCACGTCCCCCTACGACGTGACGCAGGCGTTCCAGGACCTCGCCACGACGACCGGGCAACTCGACTCCGTCAAGCTCGCGCAGAGCCTCGACGCGATCTCCGGCGCGTTCGCGCACACCGCGCCGAGCGTCCGGCAGGCGCTGAGCGGCGTGTCCGCGCTCTCGAAGACGATCTCATCGCGGGACGCGCAGCTGTCCCGGCTGCTGGCGAACACCCGGCAGATCACCGGCACGGTCTCCGGCCAGACCGAGGACGTCCAGGCGCTGCTGCGCGACGGGAACCTGCTGCTGGACGAGATCGGCCGGCGCCGCGAGGCGATCCACGGGCTGCTCGTCGGGACGCAGTCGCTCTCGCAGCAGATCAGCGGGCTCGTCGACGACAACCAGAAGCAGCTCGACCCGACGCTGCGCTCGCTCGGCCGCGTCACCGACCTGCTGCAGAGGAACCAGGACAGCCTCGACCGGGCGCTGAGGACCGCCGGCCCGTACACGCGGCTGCTCGGCAACTCCATGGGCAACGGCCGCTGGCTCGACGGGTACCTGTGCGGGCTCGTCCCGAAGGACTACGCGCCCAAGACGACACCGGAGAAGGGCTGCATGCCGCCCAGGAAGGGCGGGCACTGATGCTGCGCAAACTCGCCGGGCCGGCGTCGCTCGTCGCCGCCGGGCTCGCCGTCATCGCCGCCGCGACCGTCGCGTTCCTCGTCCTGCGGCCCCCGGCCGGGACCCGGATCACCGTCTACTTCCACGACGCCGTCGGCGTCTACAAGGGCTCCGACGTGCGGATCCTCGGCGTGAAGGCCGGCACGGTGAACTCCGTCCGGGCCGAGGGCACGCAGGTGAGGGCCGTGCTGACGGTCGACCACGGGATCGACGTGCCGGCCGGCGCGAACGTCGTCGCGATCGCGCCGAGCCTCGTCGCGGACCGGTACGTCCAGCTGACGCCCGCCTACACCGGCGGCCCGAAGATGGCGACCGGCGCGACGATCCCCGTCGAACGGACCGCGACGCCCGTCGAGCTCGACCAGATCTACGCCAGCATCACCAAGCTGTCGAAGGAGCTCGGGCCGGGCGGCGTGAACAAGGACGGCGCGCTGTCCCGCGTCCTCGGCACCGGCGCCGAGAACCTCCAGGGCAACGGCCAGGACATCCGCACCACGACCGAGCGGATGGCGCAGGCCGCCAAGACCCTGTCCGGCTCGCAGAAGGACCTGTTCGCGACGATCTCGAACCTGTCGACGTTCACCTCGATGCTGAAGACGAACGACGGGCAGGTCCGGCAGGCCGAGCAGCAGCTCGCCGACGTGACCGGGTTCCTCGCCGACGACCGGGACGAGCTCGACGCGGCGCTCAAGGCGCTCGCCGCCGCGCTCGCCAAGGTGAAGGTGTTCATCCACGATAACCGCGAGCAGATCAGCACGAACGTGCAGAAGCTCGCGAAGATCACGCAGCTGCTGGTGGACCAGCGCCGGTCCCTCGCCGAGGCGCTCGACGACCTGCCGCTCGCCGTCACCAACGTCCTCAACGCCTACGACCCGAAGAGCCGGACGCTGATGGGCCGCGGCGACCTCGCCGAGATGAGCCTGCCGCTGCCCGCCGCCGGACGCGCCGCGCCCGCCGCCGCGCCCGGTGCCGGCTCGCCGAAGGGAGCGCCATGACCAGGGCGAACGCCCGGCGGGCGAGGACGGCGGCGCTGCTCGCCGCGCTCGCCGCGACGACGCTCGGCGGCTGCGGCCCGGCCGGGTTCGGCGGCGTCCAGGACCTGCCGCTGCCCGGCGGCGCCGACCTCGGCGACCACCCGTACACGGTGAAGGCGGAGTTCGCGAACGTGCTGAACCTCGTCCCGCAGTCCGCGGTGAAGGTCAACGACGTCGCCGTCGGCCGGGTGGTGAAGGTGGCGCTGCCGCCCGGCGGCTGGACCGCCGAGGTCACCATGAAGATCAACGGCGATGTGCGGCTGCCCGCGGACGCGTCCGCGCAGCTGCAGCAGTCGAGCCTGCTGGGCGAGAAGTTCGTCCAGCTCAGCGCCGCACCCGCGAGCACCGGACTCCCGGGGGGCGCCGCCGCGCCGGGCGGTGCCGCGCCGGGCGGGCCCGCGCCGTCCGCGAGCACGGGAAGGCTCGCGGACGGTGCGGTGATCCCGGTGTCGCGCACCAACCGGAACCCAGAGGTCGAGGAGGTGTTCGGCGCGCTGTCGATGCTGCTCAACGGCGGCGGGATCGCGCAGCTGCGCACCATCACCACCGAGATGAACAAGGCCCTCGACGGCAACGAGCCGCAGATCCGGTCGCTGCTGGAGCAGGCGCGCAGGCTCGTCGGCGACCTCGACGCCAACAAGCAGGGCATCACCGACGCGCTGGACGGCATCAACCGGCTGTCGGGCACCCTGCGCGCGCGCCAAGGGCAGATAGGCGTCGCTCTCGACGACATCGAGCCTGGCCTGAAGGTGCTGGAGGAGCAGCGCGGCGCGCTCGTCCGGATGCTGAACTCGCTGAACGACCTTTCGGGCGTCGCCGTCACGACCGTCAAGCGGAGCCAGGCGGACCTCGTCGCCGACCTCAAGGCGCTCGAACCGACCCTGCGCAAGCTGTCGGACGCCGGGCACGACCTGCCGAACGCGCTGCAGGTCCTGCTCACCTACCCGTTCACCGACGCCGTCCTGCCCGCGGTCAAGGGCGACTACCTCAACGTGTATCTCCAGGTCACCGCGCAGCCGGGGACCCAGATCGTCCCGCCGGTGACGCCGCTGCCGAGCAGCGGCGACGGCACGCCCGCGGGCGGCCCGGCGGGGCAGGGGGGCTGACCGGATGCTGACCATCGGCACCAGGATCAAGAACATCGTCTTCCTGATCGTCGGCGCGCTCGCGATCTGCTACGTCGGCCTGAACTACGCCGACCTCGGCGGATACGTCGGGCTGAAGGACTACTACGTCGTCAAGGTCGACCTGCCCGAGGCGGGCGGCCTCGCGAAGAACGCCGACGTCACCTACCGGGGCACCTCGATCGGCCGCGTCGGCGGCCTCGACCTCACCGGCGACGGCGTCATCGCCGACCTGCGGATCCGCAAGTCGGCGCCCAAGGTGCCGCGCGACACCCAGGCCGTCGTCGCCAACCGCTCCGCGATCGGCGAGCAGTACATCGACCTGCGGCCCCGCACCGGCACCGGCCCGTACCTCGCCGCGGGCTCGGTCATCCCGCGCTCCTCCGCCACCACCCCGGCGCCCGTCACCGACCTGCTGACCAGCGTGAACGACCTCGCCGCGTCCGTCCCGACCGGGTCGCTGCGGACGGTCGTCGCCGAGCTCGGCCGGGCGTTCGCCGGCGAGGGCCCGAACCTCCAGGTCCTGCTGGACAACAGCCACACCCTCACCGAGGCCGCCGACCGGAACATCGCGCCGACCCGCTCCCTGATCGGCGACAGCCAGACCGTCCTGAACACCCAGGACGAGGAATCGGGCGCCCTGAAGGCGTTCGGGCGCAACGCCCGGCTGCTGTCGCAGCAGCTCCGCGCCTCCGACCCCGCGTTCCGCAAGCTCGTCACCACCGCGCCCGGCGCCGCCGGCGAGTTCCAGGGCCTCGTCCGCGACCTCGACCCGTCGATGAGCGTCCTCGTCGCGAACCTCCTCACCACCTCCCGCGTCCTGCAGCCCCGCACGGACGGCCTCGAACAGCTCCTCGCCAAGCTCCCCGACGCGGTGTCCATGGGCCTGACCGTCGCGCACGACGGCCGCCTCAGGTTCGGGATGGTCAACACGTTCTTCAACCCGCTGCCCTGCACGTCCGGATACGGCGGGACGCGGTACCGCAACGGGCTCGACACGTCCCCCGGCCCCGCCCTCAACACCGCGGCCCGCTGCACGGCGCCCGCGTCCAGCGGGGTCAACGTGCGCGGATCGGCCAACGCCCCGCACCCGCCCGTCCCGGCCGCCGTCCGCCCCGGCTCCGTCCTCGGCGGTGCTTCCGCCGCGCCGGCGAACCCGGCCCTGCCGGGCGCGCTCGCGCTGCCCGGCGTAGCGCCCGGGCCGTCCGGGATGAGCGCCCTGCTCGGCCTGAACGGAGGGCACTGATGGCCGCCACCCTGAAGGCCGAACCCCGGCCCCGCCCCCGCCCCAAGCGCCGCCCCCTGCTCGCCGGGTGGGGCCTCATCGGCTGGGCCGCGATCCTCGCCGCCGCCGCCTTCCTCGGCTGGACGGCCTTCACCCTCTTCCCGGCCGGCGGCGACCGCGCGAGCGGCCCCGAACGCGAACGCGACCTCGTCCTGCGCAGCAGCAGCCGCGAGATCGCCGCGCTCAACACCATGGACCGGTCCGACCCGTCCGCCGGGCTCAAGGCGTGGCTCGACGCGTCCACCGGCCCGCTGCACGACCAGCTCCAGCGCGACGAGCCCGCGAACCGCGCGAAGATCGGCGCGTCCCGGACCAGCGCGTCCGCGACCGTCACCGGCGCCGCCGTCACCTCGCTCGACACCGCCGGCGGCAAGGCCCAGGTCATCGCGTCCGTGCAGGTCACCCTCACCCCGCAGGGCGGCGCGCCCACCCTGCAGCGCAAGCGCTTCGAGGCCGGCGCCGTCCGCACCGCGGCCGGCTGGAAGCTCGAATCGCTCACCTCGATCCCGGCCGGTGCCCGATGAACCGCCTCCTCGGCCTCTACAAGCCGCTCGGGGTCGCGCTCGGGCTCGTCCTGGCCGCTCTCCTGCTGCACCCCATCGCCGGACGGCTCCGCGATGACGGCAGCCCGCACGACCGCGCCGTCCTCGACGGCGTCGCCACCACCGACGTCACCGGCGACGTGTCCACCGCGCTCAGCCGCATCTTCAGCTACACGCCCGGCGACGTGGACGCCGCCCGGCGCGCCGCGTCCGACGTGCTCACCGGGTCCGCCGCCGCGCAGTACACGAAGCTCTTCGGCCAGGTCGCGCGGCAGGCGCCCGCCCAGCGCGTCACGCTCACCACCCGCGTCACCCGCGCCGGCGTCATCTCGCTCGTCGGCGACACCGCGCGGCTGCTGGTCTTCCTCGACCAGACCGCCACCCGCGCAGGAAAGCCCGACGGGACGCCCGCCGCCGCCCAGCTCACCGTCACCGCGCACCGCGACGACGGCCACTGGCGCATCACCGAGCTGAAGTCCGCGTGACCCGGAGGCCCGCCATGCCGGAATCCGACAGCCTGCAGAGCACGGACACCGTGCGGAGGACGGCGGCGTGCCTCGCCGTCCTCGCCGCCCTCTTCGCCGCCTGGGCCGGCTGGAACTGGTACACCGCCGCCCACGACGGCGCCTACGCCTACTCCCGCACCCGCGACGACGTCCTGCAGAGCGCCGAGCAGGGCGTCCAGAACCTCAACACCCTCGACTACCGCACCGTCGACGCCGGGCTGAAGACCTGGCTCGACTCCACCACCGGCGACCTCCACCGGCAGATCGCCCAGGACCGCGCCGGGTTCACCGACCGGGTCCGCAAGGCCCGCACCGTCACCACCGCCAGGATCCTCGACGCGGCGGTCTCCGAACTGGACGAGCGCTCCGGCAAGGCGAGCGTGCTCGTCGCCGTCGAGACCACCGTCACCCCGCCCGGCGGCGCCCCCGTCACCAAGCAGAACCGCCTCGAAGGCCGCCTCGCCCGCACCGCCGGCGGCTGGCGGCTCAGCGACCTCGGCCAGGCCCCGACGGGCACGACGTGAGAGGACGGCCCGCCATGGCCGCGCACACCACCCCCATCCTCGGCGGCGCCCGCTGGAAGGCCGCCGCCGCCTCGCCCGCCGTCCTCGGCCTGCTCGCCGTGCTGCTCGCCGCGTCCGGGATCTGGATGTACCGGCAGGCCCGCGACGTCCGCGCCGACCCGGCCGCCCGGAACGCCGCCCTCACCGACAGCGCCGCCACCAGCGAGGTCAAGGGCGCCGCCGCCGACATGGTCGGCCGGCTGTTCTCCTACACCTACACCGACCCCGGCCGCACCGACGCCGCCGCCCGCACCTGCCTCACCGGCGCCGCCGTCCGCCAGTACGCCGCGCTGATGGGCCGCGTCCGCGCCGACGCGCCCCGGCAGCGGACCGTCCTCAGCACCAAGGTCACCGACAGCGCCGTCATCACCCTCCGCGACGGCCGCGCCCGCCTGCTCGTCTACGCCGACCAGCAGACGACCCGCGTCGCCGACGGCAAGAGCACCACGTCCCCCGCCATGCTCGCCGTCACCGCCGTCCGCCATTCCCGCCAATGGCGGATCACGAGCATTGACACGTTCCAGAATCGGTGACCGCGATCCGCGCGATGGCTCCGGCGCGCATTCCTGTTTATCGTCGGTGTGTCCGGGGGGACGGTTCCGCGCGAAGAGGAGGCCCGGCGGGGATGAGCGGCGAACGGCCGGCGGTGGGCATGGACGTCACGCGTCCCAGCCCCGCGCGCATCTATGACTGGTTACTCGGCGGCAAGGACAATTTCGAGGCCGACCGCGAGGCCGGCGCGAGGCTGCTGGAGGCGCAGCCGCTCGCGGGGATGATGGCCCGCGCGAACCGGGGCTTCCTGGAACGCGGCGTCCGCGCCCTCGCCGAGGCGGGCGTCCGCCGGTTCCTCGACCTCGGCACCGGCCTGCCGACCTCGCCCAACGTCCATGAGATCGCCCTGGCGGCCGATCCGGGCGCGCGCGTCGTCTACGTCGACAACGATCCGCTCGTGGCCGCCCACAACGCCGCGCTGCGCGCCAAGCCGGCCGGGGTCGCCGCGGTCCACGCCGACATCCGCGACCCGGACGCGGTGCTCGCCCTTCCCGAGGTCGCCGAGCTGTTCGAACCCGGTGAGCCGGTCGCCGTGCTGATGCTCGCGGTCCTGCACTTCCTCCCCGACGAGGACGACCCGCACGCCGTCGTGGCCGCCTACCGCGACCGCATCGCCCCCGGCGGGTACCTCGCCGTCTCGACGCCGAGCACCGAGGGCTACACCGGCGCCGAGCTCGCCGAGATCACCGACCCCTACCGGACGGCGACGGCGGGCGTCACCATCCGGACCCGGGAGTCCATCGAGGCGTTCTTCGGCGACTGGCCGCTGCTGCCGCCCGGGCTCGTCGAGGCGTCCCGGTGGCGGGTCGACGGGCCCGAGCTGCGCGGGAAGATGCTCGCCGGCATCGCCCGGAGACCCTGATCCGGCCCGGCGCGAAGGAAATGGTCCGTCCGGGACGGGCCCGGGCGACGATTTCACCGGTCATTCGGAAAATGCGAAACGCGCTCGTCACCGGGCCCGCGCTTTTGTCAGTCGACTCCATGAAAGTGCCCCCAACGGTTTATTCCAGCGACAATCGGAATCGGGCCGCGATCCGCGATCCTGGGAGCGCCGCCGACCGGCGGGCCTGGGACAGGGGGATCGACGCGTGGTGCGAACGGGATTGGACGTGCGGCCCTTCGAGGCCGTCCCGGCATGGGTGGCCGAACGGCTGCGGCCGCAGGTGGACCGGGCGGCCGACGAGGTCCTGAACGAGTTGCGGCGCGGCGACCCGCCGCTCGGCGACGAGGAGGCCGGGCGGGCGCGCGCCGGGATCGCCGCGGGGATCCGGCACTTCTGCGACCTGGTCGAGGACCCCGGCGCCGGGTGGGAGCGGGTGGCGGCGTTCTACCTGCGGGTCGGCCGGCACCTCGCCCGCGACGGCCGCGACCCGGTCGAGGTGCAGCAGGCGCTGCGCCGGTCCGCGCTCGCGGCGTGGCGGACGCTCGCGGCCGTGCCGGGCGGCCTCGACCTCGACCTCGGCGCGCTCAGCCTCGTCGTCGACGCCCAGTTCTGCTACATGGACGCGGTCGCGGAGGTGATCGCCGCCGGGTACGCCGCGGAGGTGGCGGCCCGCGCGGACGGCGCGGACGGCGGCGAGCTGCGCGCCGCCGAGCGGCGGCGCCGCGCCCGGCTGCTGCACCTGCTGCTCGCCGACCCGCCGGCCGACGAGGCGCGGGTCGCCGCGCTCGCCGCGGAGGCCCGCTGGCCGCTGCCCGCGACCGTCGCGGCCGCGGTCGCCCGGCAGCGCCGCGAGCACGGCGCCCGGACGCCCGCCCCGGCCGCCGACGGGCTGCTCTGCGACTTCGCGGCGCCGGAGCCGTGCCTGCTCATCCCCGACCCGGACGGCCCCGGCCGCCCCCGCCTCCCCGACGCGCTGCTCCGCGACTGGGCGGTGGCGGTCGGGCCGGCGGTGCCGCTCGCGCGGGCGGCCGACTCGCTGCGGTGGGCGCGCGAGACCCTGTCCCTCGCGGCGCGCGGGGTGATCCCGGACGGCGGGCTGATCCGCAGCGCCGAGCACGTCCCCGCGCTGGTGATCGCGCGGGCGGGCGAGCTGATCGACGACGCCGCCGCGACCCGGCTCGCGCCGCTCAGCGCCGTCCCCCCGGCCCGCCGGGAACGGCTCGCGGAGACGCTGCTCGCCCTGCTGGAGCACAACTTCAACGCCGCGGACGCGAGCCGCCGGCTGCGCGTCCACCCGCAGACCGTCCGGTACCGGCTGCGGCATCTGCAGGACCTGTTCGGCGACGACCTCCGGGACCCGCGGCGCTGCCTGGAGATGGAGCTGATCCTGCACGCCCGGCTCGTCAACCGCGGCGCCGCACGCTGACGCACCGTTCTTTGTAACCCCGGTGACAAAAAGGCCGCCGAATCGTTGCGCCCCGTGCATGGTGCGCGACGGAGAGCGCCGCAATAGTCGGGGACCCCATGCACGGCCCGTCCAGTGAGGTGATGCTCCCATGTCCGGTGACGCGTACGACTTCGACGTGATCGTCGTCGGGTCCGGGTTCGGCGGCAGCGTGTCGGCGCTGCGGCTGGCGGAGAAGGGGTACCGGGTCGCCGTGCTGGAGGCGGGCCGCCGCTTCGACGAGAGGACGCTGCCGAAGACGTCGTGGCGATTGCGGAAGTACGTGTGGGCGCCGCGGCTCGGGATGCGCGGCATCCAGCGCATCCACCTCGTCGGCGGCAAGGCCGGCGTGCTGGTCCTCGCCGGCGCCGGCGTCGGCGGGGGCTCGCTGGTGTACGCCAACACCCTGTACGTCCCGCCGGAGCCGTTCTTCAAGGACCGGCAGTGGGGCCACATCACCGACTGGCAGGACGAGCTGAAACCGTTCTACGACCAGGCGCGGAAGATGCTCGGCGTCACCGTCAACCCGCTCGTCACCCCGGCGGACGAGGCGATGAAGCGCGTCGCCGACCGGATGGGCGTCGGCGACACCTACCATCCGACGCCCGTCGGCGTGTACTTCGGCGACAAGCCCGGCGAGGACCACGACGACCCGTACTTCGGCGGCGCCGGCCCCCGCCGCACGACCTGCACCGCGTGCGGCTCCTGCATGATCGGCTGCCGGGTCGGCGCGAAGAACATGCTCACCAAGAACTACCTGTACCTGGCCGAGCAGGCCGGCGTGAAGGTGCTGGCCGACACGACCGTCACCGCGGTGACGCCCCGGGACGGCGGCGGCTACACGGTCGACGTCGAGCGCACCGGGCCGCTGCTGAAGCGCCGCCGGGCGCTGACCGCCGAGCACGTCGTGTTCGCCGCCGGCACCTACGGCACGCAGCGGCTCCTGCACCGGATGCGCGCCGCCGGCCGCCTCCCGCACCTGTCGCCGCGCCTCGGCGAGCTGACCCGCACCAACTCCGAGGCGCTCCTCGGCGTCGAGCGGATGACGGTGTGGCACCGCAAGAAGGACGTCGACCACAGCACCGGCCTCGCCATCACCTCCTCGTTCCACCCCGACGACAAGACCCACATCGAGCCGACCCGCTACGGCGCCGGCAACAACCTGATGGGCTTCATCCGGACGCTGCTCGTCGACGGCGGCGGCGCGCCGCGCTGGCTGAAGTTCCTCGGCCAGGCCGCCCGGCACCCGACGATCATCCTGCGCGGCCTGTCGCTGAAGGACTGGGCGAAGCGGACCGTGATCGCGCTCGTCATGCAGACCGCCGACAACTCGATCACCGTCACCGAGAAGCGCGGCCTGCTCGGGCGCCGCCGGCTGTCCGCCGGGCTCGGCGAGGGCGAACCGAACCCGACGTGGATCCCGGTCGCGCACAAGGCCGTCCGGATGCTCGCCGAGGAGCTCGACGCCACCGCCGGCGGGACCTGGTTCGACCTGTTCAACATCCCGACGACCGCGCACTTCATCGGCGGCTGCGTCATCGGCGAGACGCCCGAGACCGGCGTCGTCGACCCCTACCACCGCGTCCACGGCCACCCCGGCCTGCACATCGTGGACGGCTCCGCGGTCACCGCGAACCTCGGCGTCAACCCGTCCCTCACCATCACGGCGCAGGCGGAGCGGGCGATGGCGTTCTGGCCGAACCGCGGCGAGAAGGACCCGCGCCCCGAGCCCGGCGCCCCCTACCAGCGCGTCGAGCGCGTCGCGCCCCGCTCCCCGGCCGTCCCCGAGCACGCCCCGGCGGCCCTCCCGATCGTCTGACACCGCACCTCAAAAGCGGCCGCGCCGGTCCCAGCGGGATCGGCGCGGCCGTTGACGTACGAGGTCGGGTCAGGAGGTCAGGGCGGTGGTGGTGACAGGCTTGCCGAGGACGCTGCCCTGCGCCCACTTGGTGAACGGCAGCTGCCAGTAGCCCCAGCCGTTCGTCCACTGCAGCTGGCGCTTGGTGCCGGTGATCGTGACCAGGTCGCCGCGGTACGACCAGCCGAAGAACCACTGCGCGTCGCCCGCGGGGGAGCGGACGCAGCCGTGGCTGCAGTTGCGGTTCCCGAGGCAGGTCGGGTCGTCCATGTTCTGGTGGATGTACTCGCCGCTGTTGGAGATCCGGGTCGCGAACGGGACCTTCTCGTCGTACCAGCCCGGGTCGCCCTTCTTCTTGCCCGGCGGGCGCATCCGCTCCAGGCGGCTGTGGTCCATGGTCAGGTGGACGCCGCTGGTGGTGAGCAGGTGGTCGACGCCGTCGGACTGGACGTCGCCGCCCGCGCCGAGGCTGACCCCCCAGGTGCGGACCGTCCGGCCGTTCTTCTTCACGACCAGCTTGTCGGTCTTGGCGTTGACCTGGACGGTGTGCGAGTCACCGATCTTGAACTTGCGGGTCACGTCCTTCGCGCCGTACACGCTGTCGCCGATCTTCAGCCCGGCGTAGTGGACGGTGACCGACACCCGCTGGTGCGGCGCCCACGGGTGCTTCGGCCGGAACACCAGCGACGGCAGGCCGTTGAACGACTCGCCCGGCGCCAGCCACCGCCACGCGCCCTCGGTCGGCTTGGTCGAGGAGATCTCGATGCTCTTCTCGATGGCGGCGCGCGCCTTGGTGGGGACGGTCTTGTTGAACTGGATGAACACCGGCATCCCGGTGCCGACCGTCTCGTTCGGGCTCGGCACCACGTTGTTGATCACGGTGGCGGCCGTCGCCCTGCTCGCCCGGAACGCGCTCGTGGCCGTGGTGGCCTTGCCCTTGGCGGACGTCGCGGTCGCCGACACCTGGTAGCTGCCGCCCGGCTGCAGCGTCCACGTCGAGTGCCACTGCGTCTTGTCGGCCGACAGCGTGCCGGGCACCTCGGCGCCCTTCAGCTTCACCGACACCTGCCCGAGCGTGCCGCCGGACGACGTCACCGTCACGCCCTCGTCCGGACGCGCCTTCGCGGCTCCGTTCGCCGGGGTGATCGTCACCTTGGGGGCGCCGTCGTCACCGCCCGCGGCCGTCGTCCCGCCCGCGCCGCCGCCGCTGCTGCCACCGCACGCCGTCGCCAGCCCGAGGACCAGAGCGACCACCGCAAACGACTTCCCTCGCACCGTTCTCCCTCATCCAGCCCACCCGAACCAGGCGGAGCGCGGACCCCGCCACGCGATCGCTGACGAACGGCCCTGTGGTCCCGGCCCGCACCAGGGGGGACGGCCGGTTTTCACGCCCGATCACATGTGACGTCCATCGTGCCCCGAAGGTTCGCATCGTGTGGGGGGTTCTTCGCATCTTTCGCCCCTGGCGCCCCAAGGGTTCCCGGCCGCCGGGCGGGCGGGCCGGCGGGCGCCGCCACCGGGGAGGGCGCCGGGGAGGGCGCGGCGGGGCCGGCGGCGGGGCGGGGGAACGCATGTCATTGCTCGCAATCGGCGCGGGGACGGGCGAAAAGGAAATGTGTCGTCGGCGTCGCCGATATGAAAATGCAAAGGGCCGGCCGGGGTGTGCGCGCTTGGCGTTTCTTGGCGAAAGCGATGGCCGGCGATGGGATCGTCGCCGCAGGTCAGATGGGTAGCCCCCGGACAGTGTCGATCTTCTATTCAAGACTGCGGTGGCCTTCGTTAAAAGCGACGATCACCGCCGGAGCCTGCTGCGATGCTGGATCGTGGCCGCTCGCGGACCCCATGTTCGGCGGCGGGGAACGCGCGCGGCGCCGCGGCACCGCGGGCCCGGCGGAGCCACCTGCCGGTGAGGTTCTGTCAGCGAAGGGACGCGCGAGATGAGAGCCCAGGGGCTGAGCACCTCCATCGACTCCAGCGCGTCCGCCGGATCCGGGACGCCGCCCCCCGTCCTGCCGCCCCTCCCGCCGCGCCGCCGGCGCGCCCCTGCCCCGCTCGCCGTGCTGTACCCCGCCTGCCTCGCCGTCGCGGACGGCTGGGCGATGGCCGCCGCCGTCGCCGTCGCGCGCGGCGCCGGACCGGACGGGGCGCTGCCCGCCGCCGCGGCCGCCGCCCTCGTCGCGCTGAACGCTTCGGGCGGCCTGTACCGGGTGCGGCGCAGCCCGTCGCTGCTGGCGGACGTCCGCCCGGTGCTGGTCCGGGCGCTGGTGGTCGCGGCGCTGGCCGCCGCGCTGCTGCCCGTGCTGACCCCGGGCACGGCGCCCTCATGGGCCGGGACGGCCGCGTGGCTGCTGATCGCGTCCGTCGCCGGCGTGCTGTCGCTGACGGCGCGCGCGTTCGGCAACGCCGCGGCCCGCACCTACCGCTGCCGCCGGTCCCGCGCCCGCACCGCCCTCGTCGTCGGGACGGGCGCGACGAGCGACCACGTCATCGACATCCTCTGCACGCGCGGGGAGTTCGGGCTCGCGCCGGTCGGGCTCGTCGCCGCCGGCGGCCCGGACACCGCGTCCGGCCTGCCCGTCCTCGGCGACACCGCCGACCTGCCCGGGCTCGTCGAGGAGCACGGCGCCGACACCGTGGTGATCGTCGCCGAGGACGTCCACCCCGGCCGGCTCGACGCCGTGCTGCGCATCTGCTTCGCGCTGCCATGCGAGACGCTGCTCGTCCAGCCGCCGTCGGACGTCGTGCCGGTCGCGCCCGCGCGGCGCGAGTACCTCGCCGGGCTGCCGTGCGCGCGCGTCGACTGGCGGCTGCGCGGCGCCGCGGCGCGGTTCGCCAAGCGCGCCCTCGACCTGGCCGTCGGCGCCGCCGCGCTGGTGGCGGCGGCGCCGGTGCTCGCCGCGTGCGCCGTCGCGGTCCGGCTGGAGGGCGGGCCCGGCGTGCTGTTCCGGCAGCGCCGGATCGGCCGCGGCGGCGAGGAGTTCGTCCTGCTGAAGTTCCGCACCCTCAAGCCCGCGGACGAGCAGGAGTCCGACACCCGCTGGACCGTCGAGGGCGACCACCGGATGGGGCCCGTCGGCCGGTTCCTGCGCCGCACGTCCCTGGACGAGCTGCCGCAGCTGTGGAACGTCGTCCGCGGCGACATGAGCCTCGTCGGGCCGCGCCCGGAGCGCCCGCACTTCGTGGAGCAGTTCTCCCGGACGTGCCCCGGCTACATGCTGCGGCACCGCGTCCCTGTCGGCATGACGGGCTGGGCGCAGGTGCACGGCTTCCGCGGCGACACCTCCATCGAGCTGCGCGCCCGCCTCGACAACCACTACATCGACCACTGGACGTTCGGGTCCGACGTGCGCATCCTCCTGCTGACGGTGCGGGCGATGCTGTGCCGGGATGCCGCATGACCGAGCGAAGCGAGGGCTTGCGGCTGTCTTTGTCGGGGGGTGTGGGGGGTCGCCCCCCACAGGCTGCGCGCATGACCGAGCGAAGCGAGGGCTTGCGGCTGCCTTTGCCGGGGGGTGTGGGGGGTCGCCCCCCACAGGCTGCGCGCATGACGGCTGCTGTTCTTTGGGGCGGTCGGGGGGCGTGGGCGTCGCGTCGTGCGCTCGCCGGCCTCCTCGCCCGGCCGAGCTGGCTGGTCGCGGCGACCGTCGCGTGCGTCGGCGTCCCGTCCGGCGGGAGCGGCGGGCCGGCCGGGGACGGCGCCGGGGTGCAGGTCACCGCCGGCGACTGCGCGAGCGCCCTCATGGTCGCGGCGGCCGCGGTGCTGGTCGCCCGCGGACGGATCGCGATGCCGCGCCGCGCGCTCTGGGCGTTCGCGCCGCTCGCCGCGACGCTCGGCGTGACGACCGTCGCGTCCCCCGACATCGCGTCCAGCCTGTCCGGGTTCGTGCGGGACATGCAGATCTTCGTGCTGGTGCCGCTCGCCGTCGTGCTCCTCGTCCGGGACCGCCGCGACCTCGGCATCGTGTTCGGGTCGGTGCTCGGCCTCGGGCTCGGCGAGGCGCTGTACGGGATCTGGCAGGCGCTCACCGGGGCGGGCGCGTCGATCGGCGGCGCGAACGTCCGGGCGGTCGGCACGTTCGGCGCCGTCGACGTCATGGCGATGTCGCTCGTCGTCGGGTTCGCGTTCCTCGTGCTGACGGCGTTCGCGCTGGTCGCACCCCGGCATGGGGCCGCCGCGGTGCCGGTCGCGCTCGCCGGGCTCGGCGTGCTGGCGCTCGCGCTGCTTCTCGCGCTCAGCCGGGGCAGCTGGATCGCGCTCGCCGCCGCCGTCGGGCTGATGCTGCTGGCCTTCGACCGGTGGCTCGCCCTGAAGGCGGCGGTGTGCTGCGCCGCGCTCGGGCTCGTCGCGTTCGGGCTGCTCGGCGGCGGCGGGGAGATCGTGCAGCGGTACGCGTCGATCGCCGGTTCGGTGAGCGCGCCGGACCAGTCCGTCAGCGACCGCTACAACCTGTGGGCCGCCGCCGGGCGGATCTGGACCGACCACCCCGTCACCGGCGTCGGCGTGAAGAACTTCCCCGCCTACCGCGACACCTACGCGGGCATCGAGCTGTCGTCCGGCAGCGAGACCGACGACCCCGTCAACGGCTACCAGCGGCAGCCGCTGCTGTCGCCGCACGACGAGTACCTGCTGATCCTGTCCGAGCAGGGCGCGCTCGGCCTCGCCGGGTTCGCCGCGCTGCTCGGCGCGGTCGTCTGGGGGCTGTGGACGCGCCGCGACGCGCGCGACCCGTTCTGGCTCATCGGCGCCGCGTTCACGGCGTTCCTGCTGGTCAACTTCCTGTACGCGGACATGGGCGGGCCGACGTGCGTCCTCACCGGGGTCCTCCTCGGCGCCGCCGCCTGCCGCGCCTTCGGCCTCCGCCGGCACCCCGGCCCCGGCCCCGGGCTCGTGAGCGGGGAGCACGGGTGACGGCGCAGGACGCGGTCCCCGGCGCGGCGCGGGACGCGGTGCCCGGCGGGTCGGTCGGGCGGGCCGCCGCGCTGTCGGGCGTGCTCATCGCCGGCGGCACCGGCCTCGGGTTCCTCCGCGACCTCGTCATGGCGCACCGGTTCGGCGCGAGCGGCGCCACCGACGCGTTCCTCGTCGCCTGGACGATCCCCGAGACCGTGTCGCCGCTGCTCATCGAGGACGCCATGGCGCTGCTCATGGTCCCGGTCGTCACCCGGCTGCTCGCCGGGGGCGGCGGCCTGCGCGCCCTCACCGCGACGACCCTGCCCCGCATCGTCCTCGGCCTCACCGCCGTCACGCTGACGCTCGGCATCGCCGCCCCCATCGTCGTCGAGGTCCTCGCGCCGGGGCTGTCCGAGCCGGGGCCCGCGATCCGGTGCGTCCGGCTGACCGCCCTCACCGTCGTCACGTTCGGCGTCGCCGGGTTCATGAGCGCGACGCTGCGCGCCCACCACCGCTTCGGCCCGCCCGCCGCGATCTACCTCGCCTACAACATCGGGATCCTCGCGCTGATCGCCGGGTTCGCCGGGCTCGTCGGCATCATGAGCGCCGCGATCGGCGTCGCCTGCGGCAGCGTCCTCATGGTCGCCGTGCAGCTGCCCGCGTTCGTCCGCTGCCTGCGCGCGGACGCCGCGCCCCGCGTCGGCCGCGCCGAGCTGCGGCTCGGCCTCGCCGCCGTCGCGCCCGTCGTCGTCTACACCGTCACCCGCCAGGCGCAGGTGTTCGTCGAGCGGTTCATCGGCTCCGGCCTCGCCGCCGGGTCGATCTCGCACCTCAACTACGCGCAGAAGGTCGCGCAGGTCCCGATGGTGCTGTCGCTGCTGATCGTCACCGTGACGTTCCCGCGCCTCGCCCGCGCGTCGGCGGACGGCGACCTCGGCGGCGTCGCCCGCCGCATCCGGCAGGACCTCGTCATCGCCGGCGGCCTCGTGCTGAGCGCGTCGGCGTTCCTCGTCGCGTTCGCGCCCGACATCATCCGGGTGCTGTTCCAGCACGGCGAGTTCACCGCCGCCGACACCCGCGACACCGCCGCCACCCTGCGCGTCTACGCGCTCGGGCTGTGGGGCCAGTCGACCGTCGGGCTCGCCGCCCGCGCGTTCTTCGCGCAGAAGCGCCCGCCGTGGCGGCCCGCCGCCGTCCTCGCCGGCGGCCTCGCCGTCACCGCCGCCGTCTGCGCCGCGTTCGCCGCCCTCGCCGGGACGGTCGCGCTCGCCGCAGCCGACGCCGCCGGCATCACCCTCGCCGCCGTCCTGCTGCTCGCCGGGCTGCGCGCGCGCGTCGCACCGATCCCGCTGGGACGCGTCGCCGCAGACCTCGCCCGGCTCACCGTCCTCGCGTCCCTCGCCGCCGCGGCGGCCCTGCTGGCCATCGCGCCGCTGGGCGCGGCGCCCGCGATCGTCCGGCTCGCCGCCGGCGGCCTCGCCACCGCCGCCGCGTTCGCCGCCCTGATCGTCCTGGCGGGACGCGACCTCATCGCGCCATGGACCATCCCATGGCCCTCATGGAGGCCCGGCGCGCTCGCCCGCCGCGGCCGCACACCTTCCGGGGGAACCAGTGACCCAGCCGACCGAACCGGCGCCGGAGGCGGCGCCGACGACCAGCCCGGCGCCGAGCGCGCGCCCCGCGCGGCCTCCGCAGGAGGTCGAGCCGCCGCCGATGGTACTGATGTACCACTCGATCGATCACTACGATGACGACCCGCACCTGGTGACCGTCTCGCCGCCCCGATTCGAGCGGCAGATGGCCTGGCTGCGCGCGCGCGGCCTGCGCGGCGTCGGGATGGCCGAGCTGCTCGCCGAGCACGCCGGCGGACGCGCCCGCGGCCTCGTCGGCCTCACCTTCGACGACGGCTACGCCGACTTCGCCACCCGCGCCCTGCCCGTCCTCGTCCGGTACGGGTTCGGCGCCACCGTCTTCGCCGTGTCCGGGCGGGTCGGCTCGTACAACGCCTGGGACGACGGCCCCCGCAAGCCGCTCATGACCGCCGAGCAGCTGCGCACCGTCGCCGACACCGGCATGGAGGTCGCCTCGCACGGCCGCCACCACGTCCCGCTGCCCGACGTCGACGACACCGAGCTGCGCGAGGAGCTCGAGGAGAGCCGCGCCGACCTCGAGGACATCACCGGCCGGCAGGTCACCGGCTTCGCCTACCCGTACGGGCGCGCCGGCGCCCGCGAGATCGACGCGGTCCGCGCCGCCGGGTACGACTACGCCTGCCACATCCGCCCCGACGAGCCGTCCCGGCACGCGCTCGGCCGTGCCTACATCGGCGAGCGCGACGGGAGCCTGCGGCTGCGCGCGAAGCTCGTCCGGCACCAGATGCTGTGGCGGAGCCGCATGTGACCCGCGTCCTGCACGTCATCACCGGACTGGAGCACGGCGGCGCCGAGCACCAGCTCGCGCTGCTCCTGCGCCACCTGCCCGCGGAATGCGAGGTGGCGACGCTGACGCACGCGGGCGTGCTGGGGGAGCGGATCCGGAGCGGCGGCGTGCCCGTCCACGAGCTCGGCATGCGCGGGAACCGGGACCTCGGCGCGCTGCCGCGGCTCGTCCGGCTGATCCGCGAAGGCCGGTACGGCGTCGTCCACACGCACCTCTACCGCGCCTGCGTCTACGGCCGCATCGCCGCGCGCCTCGCCGGGACGCCCCGCATCATCGCCACGGAGCACTCCCTCGGCGACGGGCACATCGAGGGACGCCGCACCACCCGCGGCGTGCAGGCCCTCTACCGGGCGACCGAACGGCTCGGCTCCATGACGGTCGCGGTGTCGCCGACGGTCGCGGCGCGGCTGCGGGCCTGGGGCGTCCCGTCCGGCCGCATCACGGTCATCCCCAACGGGATCGACGCCGCCGCGTTCGCCTTCGATCCGTTGCGGCGCGCCGAGACGCGTCGCCGCCTCGGCATCCCGATGGACGCGCACGTCGCCGGGACCGTCGGCCGCCTCGTCCCGACCAAGCGGATCGACCTGCTCATCGGCGCCGCCGCCCGGACGCCCGGCCTCCGGCTGCTCATCGCGGGCGACGGCCCCGAGCGCGCGCGGCTCGAACGGCTCGCCGCGGCGCTCGGCGTCGCCGGCCGCACCTCCTTCACCGGCGGGACCGACGACGTGGCGTCCGTCCTCGCCGCGATGGACGTGTACGCCGCACCGTCCGCGCAGGAGACGTTCGGCCTCGGCGTCCTGGAGGCGCTCGCCGCCGGGCTCCCCGCCGTCCACACCGCCTGCCCCGCCCTCGACGACCTCCCCCGCGACGACGCACCGCACGCCCTCCGCCTGCCCGCCGCCGCCGGGCCGGACGCCTGGAGCGCCGCCCTCGCGCGCCGCGCCGGACGCGTCCCGGTGCCGCCGGCCGTCGGCCGCTACGCCATCGCGGAGCAGGCCGCGAGACTCGCCCGCCTCTACACCGGCGGCGCGCCGAGCACCGGGCGGACGCGGCCCGCCCGCGAATCCATCCCGACCTGACGGCATGAGAGAAGGGTCAGCCGATGTCGCAACGTGACGCCACCAAGAAGCCGGCCACCGGGAAACCGGCCCCCGGAGGCGGCGGCCCGCCCGCCGAGCCCGCCCGCACTGAGGCGGCGCACGCCGAGCCCGCCCGCACGGAGGCCGCCCGCACCGAGCCCGGCCACGCCGCACCCGACCGTAAAGCCGACCGCAAGGCCGACCGCAAGGGCGACCGGGGCAAGGGCGACCATGGCAAGACCGGCCGGGCCAAGGCGCGCCGCGTCAAGGCCCGCCGCGCCGCCCGCCGCGCCGCCACGACGCCCGGCCGCGCCGCCGGCGCCGTCGCCGGCCGGCTGCGCACCCCGCTCGCGGCGTTCCTCCGCCGGTTCGGCCTGCTCACCGCGCTCGTGCTGAGCGGCTTCCTCGGCGGCCTCGGCTACGCCCTGTTCGCGCCGACGACCTACACCGCCACCGCCTACGTCCTCGTCGTGGACGACGGCGACGGCGGACAGGGACCCGCCGCGGTCAGCTTCGCGCAGGCGTTCGGCCGGCTCGCGCCGCTGCCCGAGACCCTCACCTACTCCTCGATCCCGCTGCCGGACGGCGCGATGGCCGCCACCCGCGACCACATCCAGTCGTCCACCTCGCCCGACACACCGCTGATCAAGCTCGCGGGCAGCGCGGACACCCCGGCCGGCGCCGCCGCGTACGCCAACGCCGCCGCCGACGCCCTCGTCCGCTACGGCACCTCGCACCGCACCGACACCGGCGTCCGCGTCGCGCTGATGAGCATGGCCGCGACGCCGTCCGCGCCGTCGTCGCCGAACCTGCCGCTGGACGTCGCCGTCGGCACCGCGTCCGGCGTGCTGCTCGCCGGGCTCGGCGCCGCCGTGCTCAGCGGCCGGCGCGGCCGAGCCCACCAGCGGGGCCAGCACGACGCGTCCCGCCCGCCGCGCGGGGCCGTGCCGAACCCCGCCGCCGAACCCGTGGAGGTGCACCCGTGACACCGTCCAGCATGATCCGCCCGAGCCGGGCCGCCGCGCCCGCCGGGGCCTGGCAGGTGGAGGTGCGCCGCGACGAGGGCGCCCTCATCGAACTGGCCGGCGAGCTGCGCGACCTGTATGAGCGCAGCCCGGAGGCGACGCCGTTCCAGTCCCACGAATGGCTGAGCGCGTGGTGGGGCTGGTACGGCATCCGGGGACGGCTGCGGCTCGTCCTCGTCCGGTACCGGGGCCGCCTCGTCGCCGCCGCGCCGCTGATGACCGCGGGCCGCTGGGGCTTCCCCGTGCTGGTCCCGATCGCCGACGAGCAGAGCGACTTCACCGACTTCCTGCTCGACCCCGCGTACGCGGACGGCGCCGCCGAGCACCTCGCGCGCGCCCTGCACGGGATGCGCGGCCGCTGCGCGATCGACCTGCGCGAGGTGCGGCCCGGCTCCGCCGCCCACCAGGTGGTGCGGCGCTGGCCAGGCCGGACGTGGCCGATGCCCGCGTCGGTGTGCATGGAGCTGCCCTGCACCGACATCGCCGAGGTCATGGACCGGTTACCGCGCCGCAGCGCCGGGAAGATGCGCGCGAAGCTCCGCAGGATCGACGTGCGGGGCATCACCGTCGAGACCGTCCCGCCCGAGGAGGCGGCGGACGCGATCGCCGCGCTGCTGGACCTGCACGCCCGCCAGTGGCGGAACCGGCCGATGAACCCCGAGCACTCCCGCGAGCGGTTCCGGCGGCACCTGGCCGAGGCGGGCGCCGCGATGGTCCGCGAGGGCCGCGCCGCCGTGCTGCGGTACCGGTGGGACGGGCGGCTCGTCGCGAGCGACCTCGTCCTCATCGGGCACCGGTTCGTCGGCGCCTACCTGTACGGGGCGATCCCCGAGCTGCGCGACAGCGTCGACGTCACGCTGATGCTGCTGCGCGAGGACCTCGCGCTCGCGCGCGCCCGCGGCCGACAGGCCGTCAACCTGCTGCGCGGCGAGGAGCCCTACAAGCTGAAATGGCGGCCGCGGCGCGTCCAGAACCAGCGGATCGTCCTCGGACGGTCCTTCCCGGCCGCGGTGTTCGCGGGCCTGGCGCTGGTCCGCGCGGGCCTCGCCGCCCGCCGCCACCACCGTCCCGCGACGGTGCCGCTGCCCACCCCGCCCCGCGACGACGCACCGCCCGAGGCCGCCGCGCATGACGCGGCGCGCGAGGACGCGGCGGCCGGCGGTACGGGGCGCGAGGACGTGCCGCATCCGCGCGACGACGCGATGCCGGTACGCGGCGGCATGCGCGACGAGATGCCGGTACGCGACGCGGAGGCGGGCGCGCGGAAGGGCGGGCAGTCCGGGGATGGCTGACGCCGCCGAGCCGCTCCGCGTCCTGCACGTCAGCCAGCCGAACGGGGGCGGCGTCGCCGTCTACGTCGGCCAGGCGGTCGCCGACCAGCGGCGGCGCGGCTGGGACGTCGCCGTCGCCTGCCCGCCCGGCGGCGACCTGCCCGCCCGCTGCGCGGCGGCGGGCGTGCCGTGGTTCAACTGGGACGCCGGCCGCGCCCCCGGCCCGCGGACGCCGCTGGAGGCGCTGCGGCTGCGCCGCCTGATCAAGGGCTTCGAGCCCGACGTCGTCCACCTGCACTCCTCGAAGGCGGGCCTCGCCGGGCGGCTGCCGCGCCGCGCGGCCGGAGTGCCGACGATCTTCCAGCCGCACGGCTGGTCGTGGCTCGCCGCGACCGGACGGCAGGCCGCGGTCAGCCGGCTCTGGGAGCGGTACGCGGCCCGCCGCGCCGACGCGCTCGTCTGCGTCGGCGAGGGGGAGCTGCGGGCCGGGATGCGGGCCGGGATCCGCGGCCCGTTCCGGCTCGTCCGCAACGGGGTGGACCGGCGCCGGTTCGGGCCCGCCGACGCGCCCGCCCGGCTCGCCGCGCGGACCCGGCTGGGGCTGCCCGCCGCCGCGCCGCTCGCGGTGTGCGTCGGCCGGCTGACCCGGCAGAAGGCGCAGGACGTGCTGGTCGCGGCGTGGCCCGCGGTCGCGGCCCGGTGCCCGTCCGCGCTGCTCGCGATCGTCGGCGACGGCGAGGACCTGGACCTGCTCCGCCGCCGGCCGGCGCCGGGCGTCCGGTTCGTCCCGGCGGTAAGGGACCCGCGGGACTGGCTGGCCGCCGCGAACGTGGTCGTGCTGCCGTCGCGCTGGGAGGGGCTGCCGCTGACCGCGCTGGAGGCGCTCGCCACCGGCCGGTCCCTCGTCGGGACGGACATCCCCGGCATCGCGGAGGTGGTCCGTCCCGGGCTCGGCGCGCTGGTGCCGGTCGAGGACCCGGGCGCGCTCGCCGACGCGATGGCGGCGCGGCTGCTGTTCCCGGGGGTCGCCGAGCGGGAGGGCCGCGAGGCGGCCGTGGCCGCGGCGGCCTACGACATCGCCGAGACGGTCGCGCGCCTCGCCGCGGTCACCCGCGAGGTCGCGGGGCGCGGCCCGGTGCCGGACGGCGTGGCCCGCGAGCTCGCGGAGGCCGACGACCTCGGCGCGGACGTCCTCGCCGGTTCGGAGGTCCTCGCGATGTCGGGTGCGGGACGCGCCGGCGGCGGGTTCCCCGGCGGCGCGGGCGGGATGCTCGCCGGGGACGGGGCGGGCGCCCCGGACGGCGGCGCCCCGGACGCCGGCCCCGGATTCGCGCCTGAGGGCGGCCCCGGGTTCGTCCCTGAAGGCGGTCCCGGGTTGGCGCCCGACGGCGGCCCCGGGTTCGCGCCGGACGGAGGCCCCGGGTTCGCGCCTGAAGGCGGTCCCGGGTTCGTCCCGGACGGCGGCCCCGGGTTGGCGCCCGGCGGGGGAGCGGGCGCCGGAGCGGACGCCGCCGGTGACGCCGGTGCGGCCGGACCCGACGGCGGCGGGGCGATGGGCGGCGTCGCGACCTCGCCCGGTTCCGCGGGCGACGGCGCGGTCACGCCGCCGAACAGCTCCCGGTAGGACTGTGCCGACCGGGGGTTCGCGCCGCATTCCCACACGCCGTGCGGGCAGTAGTCCGTGATCGACTGGTAGACCACGTTATGCGACACGATCCAATCATGCATTCCCTGGATATATTCGGGGTTGTCGGAGTTGCGGAACAGGCCCCATTCCGGAAAGGAGATGGGCTTCCCGCGCGCGGCGGCGAAGTCCGCCTGCGCCTTCATCCCGTACGGCTCGTCGATGTAGTCCTGGAAGGACTCTCCGGGCGGCTGGTCATAGCTGTCGGAGCCGATGATGTCCACCACGTCGTCGCCCGGATAGCAGTCCGGCCACGGGATCGCGTCATGGCCGCGGGTCGGCGCGAAATCGAACCGGAAACGCGCCCCGGGGACCCCGCGCATCGCCGCGACGATGCGCCGCCAGTACGTCTTCCACGCGTCCGGGGCCGGCGCGCAGCGGCCGTCGTAGACGTCGCCGTTCATCTCCCAGCCGAGCACGATCACCGAGTCGCCCGCGTTCAGCGACACCAGGTGCCGCGCGAGGGCCTGGTAGTGCCCGTCGAACGCGCCCGACGCGCCGCCGCGCAGCAGCGACGCCACCACGACCGGCGGCAGCCCCGCCTCGTTCGGCGCCATCATCGGCACGTTGACGACCAGCATCCGGCGCGGGTCGGCCTCCCGCCAGCGCGTCCACGGCTGCAGGATCTGCGGCGGGCCCTCGACGTCCTCCCAGGAGTCGCCCGGCAGGTAGGTGCGCCCGACGGTGACCGTCGAGCCGAGCCAGCGCTGGAACCGCTCGACCCGGGCGACGCCCTCCGCACCCGATCCGAGAAACGCCCCCAACGGCACATAATTCGCCATTTTATGGGTGGCCTGCGGCTGGAACCAGGTGACCAGCGTGGACGCCGCGAGCGCGACCAGGGCGGCGGAGGCGAGCAATACCGGCGGGAACGGGAAGAACGCGGCGCGCCTTTTCCGCGGCGTTTCCTGCGGCCGCCGCCCGGTCGAATGGATATTCGCAGCTCGCATGCGTATCGTATGCCCTCTGGCGGCCGCAGCGAACGAATCGGCCAAGCGGCCGATCGCAAAATTTACCTTGAATGGGAAGGGCACGCCGTGCGCCAAGACCCGTCGCCGGAACGGGCCGGCTGATCCGGATGTTCCTCGACACTCTGCTCACGCCTTTCGGGCGGAAGCCCCGGGGGTCTGGAGGTCCGCCCCCAGAGGGGAGACCGCCTTTCGGGCGGAAGCCCGGCGGGCCGATCCCGGACGGGGGGCGGGCCGCGCCGCGGCCGCTCCTGGACCCCGGGCTGCCCGTCCTGCTGCTGCGCACCGACCACAACTACTTCCACCACGGAAGCCTCGGCGCGATCCGCTCCCTCGGCCGCGCCGGGGTGCCGGTGCACGCGATCCTGGAGGGCCGCGCCAGCCCGGCGTCCCGGTCCCGCTACCTGTACCGGGGGCACCCGTGGGCGCCGCCCGCCGAGCGTCCCGCCGAGCTGGCCGCCCACCTGCACCGGATCGCCGAGCGGATCGGCCGCCCGGCGCTGCTGCTGCCCGTCGACGACGCCGGCGCGCTGTTCGTCGCCGAGCACGCCGAGACGCTCGCGTCCGCGTTCGTCTTCCCGCGCCAGGACCGCGACGTCCCGCGCCGCGTCGCCGACAAGTCGCAGCTCATCGCCGCGCTGCGGGAGCACGGCGTGCCATGCCCGCAGAGCCGCACGCCGCGCAGCGCCGCCGACGTCGAGGACGCCGCCGCCGAGCTCGGCCTGCCGCTGATCGCCAAGTGGGCGCGGCCGTGGCGGCTGCCGCGGGGCATGCGCAGCACCACCGTCGCGCACACCCTCGACGAGGCGTACCGGCTGTTCGCGGCCGGGCTCCGGCGCGACCCGGACGGCGGCGCGGGCCCGCTGATCCTGCAGCGGCGCATCCCGCCGGACGGCGGCGACTGGTTCTTCCACGGCTACTTCGACGCGTCCCTGGACTGCCTGTTCGGCGCGACCGGCCGCAAGCACCTCGCGCACCCGCCGCAGGCCGGCCACACGATCGCCGGGGAGTGGACCCGCAACCCCGAGCTGGAGCGGCTCGCGGTGCGGACCGTCCGGACGCTGGGCTGCCGGGGGCTGGTCGACCTGGACTTCCGGTTCGACGCCGGGACCGGCGCCTACCACCTGCTCGACTTCAACCCGCGGCTCGGCGCGCAGTTCCGGCTGTTCACCGACCGGCGCGGGCTCGACCTCGTCCGCGTCCTGCACCTGGACCAGTCCGGGCGCGACGTCCCGCCGGCGCTGCCGGCGTTCGGCCGCCGGCTGCTGGTGGAGAACCAGTACCTGCGGCAGTCGCTCGGCCGGCCGCTGCTGCGCGCGGGGACCCTCCGCCCGCTGCGCGAGGCGGACGAGCTGGCCTGGTACGCCGGCGACGACCTGCCGCCGTTCCTGGCCATGGGCGGGCAGAGCGTGCTCCGCGCCGCTGGGGGCGCGCGGGGACGCACGCCACGCCCGGCCCGCCGCTGAGCCGGCCGGGCCGCACCATCGGCGCCGCCCGGGGACGCGGCGCCGCCACAAGCACCGACACACATCGGGGGAACGAGAAATGACCGACTCGGTCAGCGACGTCGTCATCGTCGGCGCCGGGCCCTACGGCCTGTCGACCGCCGCGCACCTGCAGAACCTCGGGCTCGACGTGCGGATCATCGGCACGCCGATGGAGTACTGGGCCACCAGCATGCCCGAGGGCATGCACCTGAAGTCCGAGCCGTTCGCCTCCAGCCTCGGGGCGCCGCAGGACGGGCTGCGCTTCACCGACCGCCACCCGGAGTGGCGGCTCGGGCAGCCGATCCCGCTGGACACCTTCGTCGCCTACGGCCGCTGGTTCGCCGAGCAGGCGGCCCCGGGCGTCGAGCCCGGCGAGGTGGTGAAGGTCGAGCGCGGCGGCCCGGCCGGGTACGAGGCCACCCTCGCCACCGGCGAGGTGATCGCGGCCCGCACCGTCGTGGTCGCGGTGGGCGTCGGCCCGTTCGCGCACATTCCCGAGGAGCTGGCGGGCATGCCGTCCTGGCTCGTCTCGCACAGCGGCGACCACCGCGACCTGAGCCTGTTCGCGGGCAAGGACGTCGCGGTCGTCGGGGCGGGGCAGTCGGCGCTGGAGACGGCGGTGCTGCTCGCGGACGCGGGCGCGCACCCGCACGTCATCGCGCGGCGCGGCGAACTCGACTGGAACACGGTGCCGAAGGAGCACCGCTCCCTCGGGGAGCGGCTGCGGGAGGGCCCGCGGTCCGGGCTCGGCACCGGATACCGGACGTGGGTGCTCGCGGAGCGGCCCGGCGTCGTCCGGTACCTGCCGGAGCGGACCCGGCTGCGGCTGGTCCGCGAGACGCTGCCGCC
This sequence comes from Actinomadura sp. NPDC048394, assembly GCF_040651755.1. Classification (NCBI taxonomy): domain Bacteria; kingdom Bacillati; phylum Actinomycetota; class Actinomycetes; order Streptosporangiales; family Thermomonosporaceae; genus Actinomadura; species Actinomadura sp. NPDC048394. Next base: position 182,940 of record NZ_JBEZJL010000008.1, read on the forward strand.
CGCCGGGTCGTGGTGGCTGCGGGACCGGCTGGACGAGCGGATCCGCGTGTCGACCGGCCGCCGGATCGTGAAGGCCGCCGAGCAGGACGACGTCCTGTCGATCACCACCGTCGACCGGACGGGGCGGCGCCTCGTCGTCGAGGCCGAGCACGTGATCGCCGCGACCGGGTTCGTGCCGCAGGTCGAGCGGCTGAAGCTGCTGTCGCCGGAACTGCGGGTGCGGGTGGACAGCCGGCTCGGCGCGCCGGTGCTCAGCGCGAGCTTCGAGTCGTCGATGCCGGGCCTGTACTTCGCGGGGCTGGCGGCGGCGCCGACGTTCGGGCCGGTGATGCGGTTCGTGCACGGCGCGGGCTTCGCGGCGCGCCGGATCGCCCGGCACATCGTCCATCGGACGCCTCCGGCGACCGCGGCGGCGCGGCGCCCCGCGCCGGCGCTGGAGGCGGACGCGCGGTAGCGGCCGAAGGGCACCGGGTGGAGGAATCTCTCCGGGAGGAGGATCCTCCACCGGACGGGACGACGCCGGCGGCGCGCCGGGGCGGGCGCGCCACCGGCGCCCGCTTGTCCGGGCCCGGACGGGCGGGCGCCGGGGTCAGCGCCAGAGCGGCCGGGCGCGGCGCCGGACCCGTTCGACCCGGGCGGTGGCGACGGCCCATTCGAGCCGCGAGCACAGCGTCCAGAACCGGGTCCACTCCGGTCGCGTACGGGTGAGGATCCGCTCCGGCCTGCGGAAACCGCGGGTGAGGCGGATGCCCTCGCGGCGGACGGAGTAGCGGACGGGGCGGGGGTCGCGGGGCGCGGCGGCGCGCGGGCGCGCCGGCCTGCGCGGCGACCAGGACCATGCGTTCGCGGGGGAGGGGGCGGGCATGCGGTCGGCTCCTCGGCTAGACGGCCACCTTGTCACCGAATGTAGCGCATCGGATACCGTCCGCCATGCTTCTCCCGGACATCGGGCCGAAAGCGGATGCCGGTGCCGCCCCGCGCCGCCCGGGGAACGAGTCCCGGTAAAGCGGACGAATTCCAGCTAAAAGCCTTTCTGGGTGACCGCCGAAAAGGCGTCCGGGAAAAGCGGAATCCATGGCCGGGTAAACGATGGCAAAGACGCGCCGACCTGCCCGATAACACATCGGTGAATGCGCCCGGCACGGTGCTACGGTCATGCCGACCGGCCCGGAACCGGACATCGAACGACGGCCCGACCAGGCCCGACGCGAGGAGTTTCCGCAGTGCGACGCCAACCGATCCGCCACGGGGCGAGCAGCCCCGAGGTGCGTCGGCGCGCGCTCGGAACCGCGCTGGCGCGCGTCGCCGTCATCGCCGGATTCGCGTTCGCCGGATGGATCGCGCTCAGTTCCCTGAACCAGTCCGCGTACGCCGCGCAGAACGGCGCCGCCGACACCGGAACCGCGGGCAACGGAGCCGCCGGTACCGGTACCGCGGGCAACGGATCCGCGGGCGGGGGAGCGGATCGGGCCGCCGGATGGAATCCCGTGCGGGACGCGGCGGACGACTCCGCCGGGCTCGCCGGGCTCTCCACGCTCCGCCACTTCCGGTTCGAGGGCGGCCGCCCGACGGCCGGGACGCCCGGCGCCGTCGCCGGCGACGTCCGCGACGCCGGCCGGCGGCCCGTCGCCTACCTGGGCGAGCGCGGCCGGGACGCCGCCGCCGACGGCGGCCACGTGGTCCGCGAGGTCGGCGGCACCGTCGGCCGCACCGTGACCCGGACCGCCGACGCGGCCGGGGTGGCGGACCTGCGGCTCCCCGGCGTCCGGACGGGCGGCGGCGTCGGCCGGCTCGTGCACGGCATGACCGGCCCGCGCACCGCGGCGCACGGCGCGCCGCGCCCCGCCGCGGACGCCTCGTCCCGTCATGACGGCGCCGCGCACGCGAAGGCGCACGGCGCCGCCCACGCGCACGTCGCGGCGGCGCACGCGAAGGCGAGCCACGCGGCCGCCAAGGCGCCGTCCGGCGCGCACCGCTCCGGCGGCCGCTGCCGGATGTGCGGGGACGGGCACCGCGTGCCCGGCGCCCCGGGCGTGCCGTCCGAGCAGGACGGCAACTCGCGCAGCGGCCCGCCGTCCGGCGGGCACCCGTTCGGGCCCGTCGCCGACCTCGGCGCCGCCCAGTACCCGCGGGCGCCGCGCGCCGTCGACCCCGGCGCCTTCCACCGCACCGCGCTGACCGACAAGGCTGCCCCGGGCCGTCCCTCGGTCGTCCCCGACTAGCACCCCGCCACCGGGCACCGCGCGATCCCGCGCGTCCCGTGCCGGAAGCCGCCCTGCCCCGCCCGCGGGACTCCCGCGCCGCGCCGGACGGCCGCTTCCCGCCCCGTCCCCCGCTTCCACACCGATCTTTTCTCCGAACGGCACGGTCCTGGCCAGGCCGCTGCCCGCTGCGCTCACCCGGACGGTGCACGCAGTGATCATCACCGATTCACCGATTCACCGAAAGAAGGAGCAACACCATGCGCATCTGGGCAAGGAACACCGGCCGCGCCGCTCTCGTCGCGGCGGGCTGCGTCGCCATGGGGGCGTCCGGACTCGGCGTCCCCGCCTCGGCGGACAACCGCACCAGCGGCGACCTGTCCATCCTGGGCGGGAACCAGGTCGTCGTGCCGATCTCGATCCCGATCGAGGTCAGCGGCAACGCCATCGGCGCCGCCGCCGGCATCGCCCAGGCCGGCTCCAAGGGCGGCGCCTCCGTCGAGCGGCACGGCCGCGACGGCGGCGACATGCACACCTCGGGCAACCTGTCGATCGGCGGCGGCAACCAGATCGTCGCGCCGATCTCGATCCCGATCGACGTCTGCGGCAACGCCATCGGCGCCATCGTCGGCATCGCGCGGGCCGGCTGCGAGGGCGGCGCCACGGTCAAGCAGAAGGGCGGGCACGGCGGCCACGGCGGCTGGCGGGCGGGACGCGAGGCGACCGCGCCCGGCGAGCGCCAGGCGTCCGCCGCCAACGGCGCCGCGGGCACGCCCGCGGGCATGCCCGCGCAGGCTCCCGCGGAGACTCCCGCGGACGCCCCCGCGCAGGCACCGGCTGCCGCGGGCAACGGCCGCATGGGCGGCTGGGACGGCGGCTGGGGCGGCGGCCACGGGCACGGGCACGGCATGCAGACGTCCGGGAACCTGTCCATCCTGGGCGGCAACCAGGTGTACGCGCCGATCTCCGTGCCGGTGAACGTGTGCGGCAACGCGATCTCCCTCATCGCGGGGATCACCCAGGCCGGCTGCAAGGGCGGCGCCTCCGTCGAGCGCAAGGGGGACGACGGCCCGGACATGAAGACGTCCGGGAACCTGTCCATCCTCGGCGGCAACCAGGTGTACGCGCCGATCTCCGCGCCCGTGAACGTCTGCGGCAACGCGATCGGCGCGATCCTCGGCATCGCGCAGGCCGGCTGCAAGGGCGGGGCGTCCGTCACGACCGGCGGCAAGCACCACAAGCGGCCGCCGATCAAGCACTTCCCGAAGAAGCCGCACCACAAGAAGCCGCACCACAAGCCCTACAAGCCGGCCAAGCACCGTCCGGCGGCCGGGCACCACAAGCTGCCGTCGACCCTGCGCGGGACGAGCGAGCGCATCGCGATGGGCCCGAACTACCGCAGCGCCGACGGCATGCCCGCCGTGCAGGAGCTGCTGGGCAAGGTCACCCGGATCGCCAGGCCGGTCGCGAACGTGACGCCCGGCCAGGTCGGCACGCAGCTGCCGCAGGGCAACGAGGCGCCGGTCAAGCTCGGCACCCCGCTGACCAAGTGAGTCACGGCCGGCCCGGATGACGATCCGCGCGGCCGGCCGAGCCGATGGCGAGGGGGCGGCAGACGTGCCGCCCCCTCCCCGCGTCCGGGCGGCGCGGCCCTCCCGTGCGGGCCGCGCCGCCCGGCCTCTGATCGCTGGAAGACGGACGGATGCAGGAGACGAGGACAGTGAACGAAGGGACAGCGAACCACGGAAGGCGGGACGGCCGGGCCCGGGGCGGGACGGCGTTACGCCCACTCGCCCGGACACGGCCCGCGGTGGCGCTCCTCGCCGCCGGGTGCATGGCGGCCGCCGGATGCCTGGTGGCCGCGGGGATTCCGGCGGCGCACGCCGCGCCGTCCGGGGCCTCGGCGGCGGGGTCCGCGCAGACCGCCGGGCATGCCGCCCGGCACGCCGCCCGGCCGCGGATCGGGAAGGTGATCGCCACCATCACGATCAAGCGGATCCACCTCAAGATCAAGGTGCGCGAGGGCGTCTCGGAGCGCATGCTCAGCAAGGGCGTCGGCCATTATCCGCGGACGGCCCTGCCGGGGACGGTCGGCAACGCCGTCCTGCTGGGGCACCGCACCACCTGGCTGCACCCGTTCGGCCGGCTGGACCAGCTGCGGCGCGGCGACCGGATCGTCCTGAAGGCGCACCACAAGACCTACGTCTACCGGGTGCGCGGCAGGCACATCATCAAGCCGACCGACCGGCGCGCCCTCGAACCCGTGCCGTTCAAGCCCGGAAAGGCCCCGGACGGCGCGTACGTCACGCTCATCAGCTGCACCCCGAAGGGCTCGGACCGACACCGCATCGTCGTCGTCGGGAAGATGCGGAAATGAACCCGGCGGCGGATCCCGGTCAGGCGGACGACGAGCGGGCCCCGTACAGCGCGATGAGCCCGGCGTAGTCGCCCTTCCCGAGGGTGGCCGGGTCGTCGTCGCAGGCCGCGACGGTCGGCGCCATCGTCAGCCCGGAGTGCTGCGACCCCTCCACATGCCCGAGGCCGAGCATGTGGCCCGTCTCGTGCGTCGTGACGGCCGCGGCGTCGTAGCTGCCCGCCGGGCAGGACGAGCCGTCCTGCGGGCCCGGCCACCACTTCTTCCCCTGCGTCTGCAGCGCGGTGTCGCTCTCGATCGTCGTCGCGCCCCGGAACCAGGTGCAGGTCGCCGCGAGGACGTCGGCCTCCGCGCCCGGCATCGACTCCCAGCCGGACACGTTCGTCCCGTCGCGGTCGCCGCAGACGCCGCCCGAGGTCAGCTTCGGCGCCGTCGTCGTCTGGCCCGCGTACTTCTCCGAGACGTCCGGCAGCGGCGCGAACGCGTGCGCCGCGTTGCAGTCGGTCCTGGCGTTGAACATGTTGGAGACCCCGGTGGACACGCCCGACATCGGCAGCCCCGCCGTCCCCGGGTAGTAGTGCCACTCGATCGTGGAGCCCTTCGGCCACTTGCTCGGTTCCTGCTGGTAGGCGTCGTCCTGGCAGGCGTCCATCGGCGCGCGGAACTCGCGCGGCCGGCCCTGCGGCACCCGCGTCCCGGTGCTGGTGAGGGTGATCTCGCCCTTCGCCTCGTCCACCTCGACGCGCAGCTCGGACGCGCCGTCGGTGCGCAGCGAGTGCGCGGTCACCGAGGTGCCGTCGGACGGGACCGTCGCGGCCAGCCCGTTCTCGCCGCGCACCACCCGGCCGCGCAGGTCGCACTCGGAGAGCCTGATCTTCTGCGGCATCGCGCGCGCGGTGAGCGCCCCGTCCGGCTTGCACCAGCCCGGCGGGCGCGCGGGCGCCTCGCCGGCCCGCGCGGCGGCGGCCCCCGCGGTGATCGCGCCACCGGTGACCGTGCAGGACAGGGCCGTTGCGGCGGCGGCGCACCAGGCGCCGGTGCGCCGCCCGCGTCCGGCGGGCGAGACGTCGTCCATGCCATTTCTCCGATGTGTCGGTGCGGCTGTGTCGGTACAGCCCTTCGCGCTCCAGCCGTCAGTCTTTCGCGGCGCCGGAAAAGGCAAACCGGCGCAGCCTAAAATGATCACCACGTTGCGAATATCGCCATTGCCAAATAGGCGGCCATCTGCGCATCTTCCGGAAAATGGCGGCCGGGCGGGCGGGGGCCGTCCGGTCAGTGCCGGGCAAATCGCCGTCCATAGTTGGGTAAACGCGTTTACCGGTGCGCGGTCCGGAAAAATCAGGAGGTAATCAGGCAACTCGGGGGTGTTCAAGGTGCAGACGCAGACACAGGTGCGGGAACTCATGGGCATGAGCGTGACCGACACCCACGGCGCCAAGGTCGGCACCGTCAAGCAGGTCTACCTCAACGACGACTCCGGCGCGCCCGAATGGGTGACGGTGCACACCGGATGGTTCGGGATGCGGGAGAGCTTCGTCCCGCTGTCCGGCGCCCGCAAGGCGCAGGACATGCTGCAGGTCCCCTACGACAAGGAGACGATCAAGGGCGCGCCCAACGTGGACGCCGACGAGCACCTCTCGCACGCCCAGATCGTCGACCTGTACCGGCACTACGGCGTGCGCCCGCCGAGCGGCCGCCGCACGGAGGGCGGCGAGGGCACGGCCGAGGGGGCCGCCGAGGGCGACAAGGGCCGCGGCACCGGCATGGGGACGTCCGGTGACCAGCGGATGGCCGGCGACAAGGGCGTGGCCGGCGAGAAGGGCATGGCCGGCGAGAAGGGCATGGCCGGTGGCAAGGGCATGGCCGGGGAACGGGCCGCGTCCGACCAGGGCACGACCGGCGCGCAGGGCAGGGCGCCGTCCGGCATGGCCGGAACGTCCGGAACCGCCGGTACCACCGGGACTGCCGGGATGGCCGTCCACCCCGAGCGGGACAAGCGCGGCGAGCCGCTGCCCGCGCAGCCCGGCGCCCCGATGACCGAGATCACCCGGTCCGAGGAGCGGCTGCGCATCGAGACCGAGCGCCACGAGTCCGGCCGCGTGCACGTGCGCAAGTGGGTGGAGACGGAGATGGTCGAGCGGACCGTCCCGGTCACCCACGAGGAGATCAAGATCGACCGGGAGCCGATCACGGACGGGCGGCCCGGCGTCCAGGTCACCATCACCGAGGACGACCAGGAGATCATCCTCTACGAGGAGCGCCCGGTGGTGGCCAAGGAGACCGTCCCGGTGGAGCGCGTCCGGATCCGCACCGAGCAGGTCCAGGACGAGCAGACCGTCCGCGGCGAGCTGCGCAGGGAGCGCGTCGAGGTCACCCGCGACGACGGCACGCACGCCGAGCACGGCGAGGGCGGCGGCCGCGGCGAGGGCGGCGGACGCCACCGCGGCTGACCCCGCCGAGCCCCCCACCCCGGCACCGCTCCGGTATCGCCGGCGCACCTTCCGAGACACCGGATCGCGCGCGCCCGGCCGGCCCTTCCACCCGCAGGCCGGCCGGGCGCCCCGCCGCGCGCACCACGCGGCCCGCCGCGCGCACCGCGCGCCCCGCCGCGCGGCCCCGGCCGTGCGGCGCGCCGCCGTCCGGAACGCCGGTGGGCGTACGATTTCGGACATGTCCACCGTCGCGCTCGCCGTCAGCGAAGGGATCACCCTGTTCGAGGTCGCCGCGCCCTGCGAGGTGTTCGGCGTCGACCGCGGCCTCGCCGACCCCTGGTACGACCTCACCGTCTGCGCCCCCGCGTCCGTCCGGCTCGGCGGCTGGTTCCAGGTGGACGCCCCGCGCGGGCTCGACGCCCTGACCGCCGCCGGCACCGTGATCGTCCCGGCCTGCCGGAACGTCCTGGAGGAGCCGCCCGCCGACCTCGTCGCCGCGGTCCGCGCCGCGCACGACGCGGGCGCGCGGGTGGTGTCGATCTGCACCGGCGCGTTCGTGCTGGCCGCCGCCGGGCTGCTGGACGGGCGCCGCGCCACCACCCACTGGATGCACGCGGCGCGCCTCGCCGAGCTGTACCCGCGCGTCGAGGTCGACCCCGGCGTCCTCTACATCGACGACGGGTCCGTCATGACGTCGGCGGGCAAGGCCGCCGGCATGGACCTGTGCCTGCACATCGTCCGCCTCGACCACGGCGCGGCCGTCGCGAACGACCTGGCGCGGCGGCTCGTCGTCCCGCCGCACCGGCCCGGCGGGCAGGCCCAGTACATCCCCGCCCCGGTCGAGCCCGGCCGCGAGCACGCGCTCGCCGGGCTGCTCCCGTGGGCGCTCGCCCGCCTGCACGAGCCGCTCACCGTCGAGGACCTCGCCCGCCGCGCCGGGATGAGCTCCCGCAACCTCGCGCGGCACTTCCACGCGGTCGCCGGGACGACGCCGCTGCAGTGGCTGCACGCCCAGCGCGTCCACCGCGCGCAGGAGCTGCTGGAGACCAGCGACGACGGCATCGACCTGATCGCCGACCGGACCGGGATGGGCACCGCCGCCACGCTCCGCCGCCACTTCCAGCGCGCCCTGGGCGTCTCGCCGGACGCCTACCGCCGGACGTTCCGCGCTTCGGCCATCCCCGGCTGACCGTCCGGCCGCTCCGGGGCGGCGGCGCGGAGTTCCGTGACGCGGGGCCGTGCGGCGCGGGCCACGGCACCGAGGGTCAGGACGGCGAGGCCCGTCACGACCAGCAGGAGGACGGGCGGCGAGGCGAGCCGTCCGGCCGCCGCCAGCGGGAACGGCACCGCGAAACCGAGGTAGGAGACGGCCTGGTAGGCCGACGTCAGCGCGGCGAGACGCTCCGGGCGGGCGAGCCGCTGCACCTCCTGCAGCCCGCACACCTGGCAGCACCCGTACGCAGCGCCGAGCACCAGCGCCGCCACGACCACCAGCGCCGGGCTCGACGCCGCCGCGGCGCCCGTCGCCACGAGCATCCCCGCCGCGGCCGTCAGCGTCGTGACGGCCGCGCCGAACACGAGCGCGTGCCCGCCGAGACGGTCCACGACCAGCGCCGGAAGGTAGGCGAGCGCGACCGACGCCGACCCGAACACCCACGGCGCGAGCGGCACGACGACCGTCCGGAACCGGTGCCCGCGCGCCTCGGGGACGCGCAGCGCGTCCCGCAGCCGGCCCGGCGCGCCGGCCCGGCGGCCCGTCTCCGGGGCGCGGGCGGCGAGCGGCAGCGCGGCGCAGGCGAGGAGCAGGTGCGGGACGTACGGCACCGCGGCCGGGGCCGGCGCCCACTGCGCGAGGACCCCCGCGACCAGCGGCCCGAGCCCGAACCCGACGCTCATCGCGATCGTCAGGCGGCGCGGCCCCGACCCCGCCGCGGCCGCCGACAGCTCCTTGATCCAGGCCGAGCCGGCGCTGAACGCCGCGCCGCTCGCGACGCCCGCGACGAGCCGTCCCGCGAACAGCCATCCGGGGCCCGTCCCGCCGAGGATCAGCAGGACCGTCCCGGCGGCGGACGCGGCGATCGCCGGGACGAGCACCCGGCGGCGGCCGAGCCGGTCCGAGACCGGGCCGCCGAGCAGCAGCCCGGGGACGAGCCCGAGCACGTACATGCCGAACGTGGCCTGCACGGTCGTCGCGGAGAGGCCGAGCCTGTCGCGGTACAGCGGCAGGAGCGGCGCGAACTGCTGCGCTCCCCACCCCACCGTCGCGACGGCGAGCCCGGCCCTCCACCAGGACCGGCCGCCGATGCCGAAGTCGTTCATGGTGCGGTCGTTCATGGCGCCATGCTGCGCGGCGGAGCGCTCCCGTACGAGCGGCTGGAACGACAAGGTGCGCGCAGTTTCGGACGCGGTGCCGGACGGCCCGGGCGCGGAGATCCGGACGGGGCGGGCGCGGAGATCCGGACGGGGCGGACCCGCGTGCGCGCCGCGGTGAGCTCCGGGGCGGCCGCGGCCGGGTGTGGCCACCGTGGCGGGACGGGCGGCCGGGCCGGGGCGCGGCGGGCAACGCCGGAGGCGGGCCCGGCGCTCGTCGCCCGACCCGTCCGACCGGCTTAATTCGCCCCATGATTTAAATAGTGAATTTAGTCGCCGTCAAGACCCCGATCCCATGCTTCGACCAAGATCATCTAGAGGGGGCCGGGAACGCTTGACAGGTGATCAAGGTCGGGAGAGGTTCCTGATGACGCTGAACCCGCCGCAGGGGTCATGGCCGTCCGGGCCGCCGTGACCCCGTCCGCGCACCCGCGGACACGGGCGGGCGCGCGGCCCCGCCCGGGCCGCGCGGCGCCGTCGCCGTCACGACCCAGGAGGGACCTTGCGACACCCCCACACCCGAACGTCCGCCCGGATCAGGCGTTCGCTGACCGCCCTCGCGGTCGCCGCCGCCGCCGTCCCCGCGGCGAGCGGCCCCGCCCTCGCGGACGCGCCCGCCTCCGCGGCCTACCTGAACCCGCGGCTCCCCGTCGCCCAGCGCGTCACCGACCTGCTCGGCCGGATGACGCTCGAAGAGAAGATCGGCCAGATGACGCAGGCCGAACGCGGCGCCATCGACTCCGACCCGAGCCAGATCACCTCGCTCGCGCTCGGGTCCGTGCTGTCCGGCGGCGGGTCCGTGCCGGCCGACAACACCCCGTCCGGGTGGGCCGACATGGTCGACCGGTACCAGTCCGCCGCGCTCAAGACCCGGCTGAAGATCCCGCTGCTGTACGGGATCGACTCCGTCCACGGCGACAACAACCTCGTCGGCGCCACCGTCTTCCCGCACAACAACGCGATGGGCGCGACCCGCGACCCCGCGCTCGTCCGCGAGGAAGAACGGATCACCGCCACCGAGACGCGCGCGACCGGCCCGCAGTGGGTGTTCGCCCCCTGCATCTGCGTCTCCCGCGACCTGCGCTGGGGACGCACCTACGAGTCCTTCAGCGAGGACCCCGCGCTCGTCATCCAGATGGAGACCGCACTCGAAGGATTCCAGGGCCGGAACACCAAGGACCTCGCCGACCCCGCGCACGTCCTCGCCACCGCCAAGCACTACGCGGGCGACGGCGACACCAAGTACGGGTCGTCCACCAGCGGCACCTACACCATCGACCAGGGCGTCACCGTCACCGACCGCGCCCACTTCAACGCGATCGACCTCGCGCCGTACATCCCCGCCGTGCGCAAGTACCACGTCGGCAGCATCATGCCGTCGTTCTCCAGCGTCGACTGGACGGAGGACGGCGTCGGCAACCCCGTCAAGATGAGCGCCAGCAAGGAGCTGCTCACCGACGTCCTCAAGAAGAAGATCGGGTTCGACGGGTTCCTCATCAGCGACTGGGAGGCCATCCACCAGCTCCCCGGTGACTACGCCACCCAGGTCCGGACGGCCGTCAACGCCGGCATGGACATGTTCATGGAGCCCTACAGCGCGCCCCAGTTCGAGCAGACCCTCCTCGCCGAGGTGAAGGCCGGACGCGTCGCCACGTCCCGCATCGACGACGCCGTCCGCCGCATCCTCAAGGCCAAGTTCGAACTCGGCCTCTTCGAGCACCCGTACACCGACCGCACCAACATCAAGACGGTCGGCTCGCCCGCGCACCGCGCCGTCGCCCGCCGCGCCGTCGCCGAATCGCAGGTGCTGCTGAAGAACTCCGGCCGCACGCTGCCGCTGAAGAAGTCGCAGCACATCTACGTCGCCGGCGTCAACGCCAACGACATGGGCAACCAGGCCGGCGGCTGGACCGTCACCTGGCAGGGCGCCTCCGGGAACACCATCCCCGGGACCACGATCCTGCAGGGCATTCAGCAGAACGCCAAGAACGTCACCTACAGCGCCGACGCCTCCGCGCCCACGGCCGGAAGCGACGTCGGAGTCGTCGTCGTCGGCGAGACGCCCTACGCCGAAGGCGTCGGCGACGTCGGCAACGGGCACACCCTCAACCTGTCCGACGCCGACAAGGCCAACATCGAAAAGGTCTGCTCCGCCATCGAGAAGTGCGTCGTGCTGGACGTCGCGGGGCGGCCGCAGATCGTCACCGACGAACTGCCGAAGATGGACGCGTTCGTGATGTCGTGGCTGCCCGGCAGCGAGGGCGCCGGCGTCTCCGACACCCTCTTCGGGAACCGTCCCTACACCGGGCGGCTGTCGTACACGTGGCCGCGCAGCGAGTCGCAGGAGCCGATCAACATCGGCGACAAGAACTACGACCCGCTGTTCCCGTACGGGTACGGGCTCCGCACCCACCGCTGAGCCGACCTCGCCTTCCGGCGCCGTGGCGGACCTTCGCCCCGGGTCACCGCTGACGGGAACGCCCTGGACAACGGGCTGCTGCGCGCC